>NZ_PQLN01000018.1:0-57923 GCF_002919855.1 Aeromonas sp. ASNIH8
TTTTGCCTGGCGGCAATAGCGCAGTGGAACCACCTGACCCCATGCCGAACTCAGAAGTGAAACGCTGTAGCGCCGATGGTAGTGTGGCATTCGCCATGCGAGAGTAGGACACTGCCAGGCACCCAATACAAGAAACCCCGCTTACTCGAGCGGGGTTTTTTATTGCCTGAAATTCACGTTATCCATCCATATCTGGTTGATTTACCACCACAATTGTATCGTTATACAACCTGATCAGCACAGGGCAGCTCCATGTTGACTATCCCATCTTCCAGCTGAATATCGATCTTGAAACCGAGCCGTTTGGCCAGATTGATCATGCCGCGATTGCTGGGCATGGTCATGCCAGAGAGCTGGCCTATGCCACGCTCTCTGGCATAGCGCACGATCTTTTCCATCATCAACTTGCCGAGTCCGAGCCCTTTCAAGTCTGAGCGGACCAGGATGGCAAACTCCGCATCCGATTGATCCGGGCTGGCAATGGCTCGCACTACTCCCAGGATCTGCTGGCTGAAAGGGCCGTCCTGACCCACGGCGACGAAGGCCATTTCCCGGTCATAATCGATCTGGGTCATGCGGGCCAGCTCCTCATGCCCCAGCTCCCCCACGTCGGCGAAGAAGCGTTTGTACCTGTCTTCATCAGACACCTGCCGTACGAACTGCTTGTGGGCCGGCTCGTCTTCGGGGCGGATGGGGCGCAGCAGTACATGACTCTGATCTTTCAGCCAGGCACCCTCTTCCAGCTCGGTGGGATAGGGGCGAATGGCCAGTGGCAGCACTTGTTGTCCTCGCTCTGCCAGGACGAGCCGGGCATCCAGGATCACCATCTCTTCACCACAGGCCTGCAGCGGGTGCAGATCCAGTTCTTGTATCTCGGGGAAGGCCAGCAGCAGCTCGGAGAGCTGGCACAGCACCTGGCCGAGGGCGTCGATATCGAGCCGTACTGGACTGGCCTGCTCGCGGATCTTGCCATCCTTGAGGGCACCAATGATCTGGTAGCGAGCCAGTGCCTGGTTGAGGGGAGGAAGGGCCGCGACCATCTCGCGGGGCTCGGCACCCGACTCCCCGAGCAGGATGACGGGGCCGAAGACCGGATCCTGCTGCAAACGGATCCGCAGCTCCAGACCCCCGCTGCGGCGTGCCATGCGTTGTACTAGAAGCCCTTCTATGCGGGCGCCAGGGTCGTGCTGACGTACCCTGTCCAGAATGGCATCCGCCGCTTGGGCGACTTCTGCCGAGGTGCGCAGGTTCAGCATGACACCGTGTACATCGGATTTGTGGGCGATGTCGGGAGATCGCAGCTTCACCGCTACGGGGTAGCCAATCTGTTCTGCAGTCAGTGCGGCCTCGATGGCATCGGAAACGATCCAGGTCGCGAGGGTGGATAGCCCGGCTGCCTGCAAGATGGGGTGGGCCAGATGGGTATCCAGTACCCGCTGCTGGCGGTCCAGCGCTTGCCCAAGGAGCTGCTGGCAGCGCTCGACATCGAGCCTGTCGCCCTGCAGGGAGGCCGGGGTTTCCATCAACTGCTTCTGGTTGCGGCGATATTCCACCATGTGCATGAAGGCCGTGACGGCGCTTTCCGGGGTGCGATAGGTCGGGATGCCCGCCTCGTTGAACAGGCGTCTCCCCTCCTGGGCGGAGTATTCGCCTGCCCAGTTGGTCAGGATGTTGAATCGTCTGGCCCTGGGATGCTGCTTGATGAAGTCGATCAGGCTGCTGGCGAGGGTGACGCCTCGGGCGGTGAGGGACGGTGCATGGATCAGCAGGATGGCATCGGCACCGTCCCCTTGGAGCAGCGTCTCGAGTGCACTCTTGTAGGCCACGATATCTGCATCGCTGCCGATGTCGAGGGGTGGCATCGCCAGCTTGCCTCCCCGAGACAGCAGTACGTCTGCGGCCATGTTGGCGAGGCCGCGCCCGTTGGAGAGGATGGCGAGCCGCTCCCCCTTGAGGGTCAGGGAGTGGCTCAGGGTCTCGACAGTAGCAAACAGTTCGTGGGTATCCCGGACGCGCAGCATGCCAGCCCGGCGGATGGCGGCATCATAGACATTGTCGAGACCGTTGGCCGGGTCGTGCCGACCGCTCTTGAGGATCAGGATGGGTTTGTTGCGCGAGGCGGCACGGGCGGCGGAGAGAAAGTGCCTGGCATCGTGCAGCTTGTCCATGTAGATCAGGATGGCGCGGGTCGTCCCGTCCCGGGAGAGCTGATCCAGCAGTTGGCCAAAGTTGATGTCGCAATGATCGCCCAGGGAGATGAAGGCCGAGAAGCCGATTTCGCGCTGCTTGGCCCAATCCAGGATGGTGGTGCTGACCGCTGCCGACTGGGAGAGAAACGCCACCTGTCCCGGAGTCGCTGCAATGGGGGAAAAGCTGGCGTTGATACCCTGCCCGGGGAGCAGCATGCCCATGCTGTTGGGGCCGAGCAGCCGGATGCCGTATTGCTGGCACAGATGCTTGAGCCGCAGGCGCTCGTCAGTGGAGAACTGGGCGGCCAGTATGATGGCGGCTCCGGTTCCTTTCTTGCCGAGCTCCTCGATGAGCGGCAGCACCCGTTCGCGCCGGGTACAGACGATGGCGAGATCGGGGGAGAGGGGAAGGCTCTCTATGTCCGGATAGGCGAGCACGCCAGCGATGGCCTGGCTGCGGGGGGCTACGGGTAGTATAGGGCCCTGGAACTGACCCGCCAGCAGGTGCCGAATGACCACATGGCCTGCCTTCTGCGGATCACTGGAGGCGCCGATGACGGCGATCGAGTGAGGTTTGAAGAGCCGATCCAGGCCGCTTTGTTTCATGGGCACTCCTCGTGGTGGCCCCCGGGGCGAGGGGGGCGGATGGTGCCAGTCTAATACGCTTTGCGTGCGGGTTCTGTGACCGATTGCGGATCACGATCTGGCCAGTGCGCTGGCGCGCAGATAAAAGCGCAGCTCCCCCTGAATGCATTGCACCGTGGCGAGGTGCCTGTCCTGGAGATAGATCTCCTGCTCCCGATCGAGTTCATGGCGCTGGACCCCGAGACTTTGCAGATATTCTGCGAACAGGATGGCACTGCGGATTTCGACAAGATGCTGGCTCACGCTCTATTCCTTGATGGTGGCTGGATGGTGCCGGCCAGTGTCCCCTCTTCTCCCCCACTTTCATACTGATACATTTGACACTTACTGTGGCTCCGACGCCTGCCGGATCAGCGAAGGCCTCCCTGGCCGCGTGCGGTGTCCCAGAAGGCGCGGATCAGCGGCTCTTCCAGCCGCTTCTTGAGCACGGCGATGCCGACGTCGAACGCCTTGAGCGCCGGTTTGGGCTCGACCACACGCACCTTGTCCCCCATGGGGCTGTGATCGATGACGGCGGCAGGCACGACACCTACACCGAAGCCGAGGGCCACCATGGCGACGATGCCCTCGTTGCCCGCCACTTCTGCATAGATGTTGGGAGCTATCCCCTTGTTGCGAAACCATTGATCACAGCGCTTTCGGGCCAGCCCCTGTTCGGAGAGGATCAGCGGCAGGCGCTCCCAGTCAGGTTCGCCCTGGGGGAACCACTGACCCTGCTGGGGGGCATTGCGGGGGGCGATGAACACCAGAGGGACTTGTTGCAGGCTGGCGAATTCCAGCTTGGACGAGAGCGCATCCGGCCTCGCTGCGATGGCGAGATCGGCTTCGTCAGCCAGGATCTTGTCCACTGCCAGTGCCGGGTCGCCGGTCTCCAGCTTGATCTCCAGCTGGGGATAACGGCGACGAAAGCGTTCCAGTACCTCGGGCAGCAGAAAGTAGCTGGCGGTGACCGAGCAGAACACCCGCAGCCGCCCTTGCAGCGGCTCGTCGCTGCGCTTGAGCTCCTGTTTGAGTTGGCGCCACTCCTGCAGCAAGGCACCGCCAAACTCCCGTAGCTTGTCACCAGCAGGGGTGAGCCGCACCGAGCGGTTGTCCCGCTCGAAGAGCACGCAGCCGGTCTCCTGCTCCAGTCGCTGGATGGCGCGGCTCAGGGTGGAGGGGCTGACCGCCATGGCATCGGCGCTTTTGCCGAAGTGGAGGGAGTCGGCGAGGTGGAGAAACAGTTCGAGATTGCGAAGGTCCATCTTTTTATTCCTGCGGCGTTGTCAGGCGCCCTGTAGCACGATGGCTCGGCGGCGGGAGATTACGGGAAATCACATTTCAATTCCTGCAACGTACTGTTTCGAATATATCAGTTCAGGCAATAAGTGTCCCGCGCTATAGTGGTTTCGACAACGCCGCTATCCGGCATGGAATCAATCGAACGGAGCAATCACCATGGCTAACTATTTCAACACCTTGAACCTGCGTCAGCAGTTGGCCCAGCTGGGCAAGTGTCGTTTCATGCAACGCGAAGAGTTCGCGGACGGCTGCAACGTGCTGAAGGGCAAGAAGGTGGTGATTGTGGGCTGTGGCGCCCAGGGCCTGAACCAGGGTCTGAACATGCGCGACTCCGGGCTGGACATCTCCTACGCCCTGCGCAAGGCCGCCATCACCGAGAAGCGCGCCTCCTGGCAGAAGGCTACCGACAACGGCTTCGTGGTCGGCACCTATGAAGAGCTGATCCCGACCGCCGATCTGGTGCTGAACCTGACTCCGGACAAGCAGCACTCCGACGTCGTCAAAACCGTGATGCCGCTGATGAAGCAGGGCGCCGCTCTGGGCTACTCCCACGGCTTCAACGTGGTGGAAGAGGGTCAGCAGATCCGTTCCGACATCACCGTCGTGATGGTTGCACCCAAATGCCCGGGCACCGAAGTGCGTGAAGAGTACAAGCGTGGTTTCGGCGTACCGACCCTGATCGCCGTCCACCCGGAGAACGATCCCCAGGGTGAGGGCATGGCCATCGCCAAGGCGTGGGCCTCTGCTACCGGTGGCGACCGTGCCGGCGTGCTGGAATCTTCCTTCGTCGCGGAAGTGAAATCCGACCTGATGGGCGAGCAGACCATTCTGTGCGGCATGCTGCAGGCCGGTTCCCTGCTCTGCTACGACAAGCTGGTTGCCGAGGGCACCGACCCGGCCTATGCCGGCAAGCTGATCCAGTTCGGCTGGGAGACCATCACCGAGGCCCTGAAGCAGGGCGGCATCAGCCTGATGATGGACCGTCTCTCCAACCCGGCCAAGCTGCGTGCCTTCGAGCTCTCCGAGCAACTGCGCACCCTGATGCGTCCGCTGTTCGAGAAGCACATGGATGACATCATCGCTGGCGAGTTCTCCCGCGGCATGATGGCTGACTGGGCCGAAGACGATGCCAAGCTGTTCGGCTGGCGCGAAGAGACCGGCAAGTCCGCCTTCGAGAATGCCCCTGCCTATGCCGGCAAGATCGCCGAGCAGGAGTACTTCGACAATGGCGTGGTCATGGTGGCCATGGTCAAGGCGGGTGTCGAGCTGGCGTTCGAAACCATGGTGGCCTCCGGCATCTATGAAGAGTCCGCCTACTACGAGTCTCTGCACGAGCTGCCGCTGATCGCCAACACCGTCGCCCGCAAGCGTCTGTACGAGATGAACGTGGTCATCTCCGATACCGCGGAGTACGGCAACTACCTGTTCGCCAACGCCGCCGTGCCGCTGCTGCGCGAGCACTTCATGCCGACCCTGCAAGCAGGGGACCTGGGCAGTGCCCGTGCCGAGAGCAAGGCGGTGGACAACCTGGCCTTGCTGGCTGCCAACGAAGCGACCCGCAACCACCCGATCGAGAAGATCGGCCAGACCCTGCGTGGTTACATGAAGGACATGAAGCGTATTGCCGTCGGCGGTTAAGCCTTCGCTGAGCGGCATCGGAAGGGGCGGGGATGACGATCCCCGTTACTGGCTGGCTTAGACACCTGGCCTGTCGTCCGGATGATGCAAACAGACAGATTGAAGCCTATAAAAAAGCCCCGCTCATCGAGCGGGGCTTTTGCATTCTGGAGGGCGGGAGAATCAGGCCTTCCAGGCTTTCCAGGTGTTGATCAGGCCGTTGGTGGAGCCGTCGTGGCTGGTGACGGCCTCATCGGTGCCCAGCTCCGGCAGGATCTTGTTGGCCAGCTGTTTGCCCAGCTCCACACCCCACTGGTCGAAGGAGAAGATGTTCCAGATTGCGCCCTGTACGAAGATCTTGTGCTCGTACATGGCGATCAGGGAGCCGAGGGTTTTCGGGGTCAGCTGCTTGAACAGGATGGAGTTGGTCGGGCGGTTGCCTTCGAACACCTTGAACGGCACCAGATCCTTGACTTGCTCCAGCGTCTTGCCGGCGGCCAGGAACTCGGCCTCCACCGCTTCCTTGCTCTTGCCGAAGGCCAGGGCTTCGGTCTGGGCGAAGAAGTTGGCCAGGAGCTTCGGATGGTGGTCACCGATGGGGTTATGGCTGATGGCCGGCGCCAGGAAGTCGCAGGGGATCAGCTTGGTGCCCTGATGGATCAGCTGGTAGAAGGCGTGCTGGCCGTTGGTGCCCGGCTCACCCCAGATGATGGGACCGGTCTGGTAGTCAACCGGATTGCCGTCGCGATCCACGTACTTGCCGTTGGACTCCATGTTGCCTTGCTGGAAGTAGGCAGGGAAGCGATGCATGTACTGATCGTACGGCAGGATGGCTTCGGACTCGGCACCATGGAAGTTGTTGTACCACAGGCCGATCAGGGCCAGCAGTACGGGCACGTTCTGCTCATAGGCGGCAGTGGCGAAGTGCATGTCCATCTCGAAGGCGCCTTGCAGCAGGGCCTCGAAGTGCTCGAAGCCGAGGGAGAGGGCGATGGGCATGCCGATGGCGGACCAGGAGGAGTAACGGCCGCCGACCCAGTCCCAGAACTCGAACATGTTGTCGGTGTCGATGCCGAACTCGGCCACGGCCTTGCCGTTGGTAGACAGGGCGGCGAAGTGCTTGGCCACGTGAGCCTTGTCACCGGCGTGACCGAGGAACCAGTCGCGGGCGGTCAGGGCGTTGGTCATGGTCTCCTGGGTGGTGAAGGTCTTTGAGGCCACCAGGAACAGGGTGGTTTCCGGATCGATCTTCTTGAGCGTCTCGGCGATGTGGGTGCCGTCGACGTTGGAGACGAAGTGCATCTCCAGGTGATTCTTGTAGGGGCGCAGGGCCTCGGTGATCATGACGGGGCCCAGATCGGAGCCACCAATGCCGATGTTGACCACGTGCTGGATGGCCTTGCCGGTATAGCCCTTCCACTCGCCACCGATGACCTTCTCGCAGAAGCCCTTCATCTTGGCCAGTACGGCGTTCACTTCCGGCATCACGTCCTTGCCGTCAACCTCGATGGGACGGTCGGAGCGGTTGCGCAGGGCGGTGTGCAGTACGGCGCGTCCTTCGGTCATGTTGATCTTGTCGCCGTTGAACATGGCGTCGATGGCGCTGCGCAGATCGGTCTCGCCAGCCAGGTTCACCAGCAGCTTGAGGGTCTCTTCGGTGATCAGGTTCTTGGAGTAGTCGACCAGGATGTCGCCACCGAAGGTGAGGGAGAACTTGTCAAAACGCTTGGGATCCTGTGCGAACAGATCCTTGAGACGCATCTCCTTGTTGGCTGCAAAATGGGCTTCCAGTGCCTGCCAGGCCTGGGTCCGGGTTGGATTGATATTTTTCATAGGATTATCAGTCTTCCAAGTTGTGTTTGAACCTTGCAGGCAAGGCTCCCGCCAAACCTTATTATGCGAGCATTATACCGGGCACTCCGTGCGCCCCGTGTAACAGAGCATTACCAATTGTCTGCAACGAGGGAGTGTACAACCAAAACAGTGCGATTATGAGTCACCCAGTACCCCGGGATCTTGCGTTCGCGCATGCTTGTTCGGGTTGAAAAGGCTTTCATTTCAAGGGGAGCACGGCCGTGGCTCTGGAAAGCTGGCGTGACAGATAAAAGGGTATTCAACAGACGCTCATCGGACGGTTTTTTGAGCAGACGCAAATGGCGGGCAACAGACGCTGGCTACCATATGAGCCGAATGGACGAGATCTCCCAGGGATGGCCAAGGTATGGAATCAATGGTGTGGAATGAGGAGATCGAGATGAAAGCCCTGTTATCCCTGTTTGCCCTGAGCCTGATCGCCACCGGCCTCATCGGTTTGCTGACCCTGACGCTGGCCAATGCGGCGCCGACGCTGGAGATCCGCGTGATGGTGGTGATCGGAGCCGTGCTGGGGGGCTATGTGCTGATGCAGCCCCTGCTCAACCGGGTTGCACGCCGGCTGGGGTGAGAACGCGGTGCTATCTGGTGCGCAAGACCGGCCTGTGGCCGGTTTTTTCATGTCACAGAAGGCAGAAACGACAGTGCCAGCCCGAAGGCTGGCACTGGAGAACGTACACCGAGGATCAATCCGCCGTCTTCTGCATGTGAACCACACGCTGGGGGAAGGGGATCTCAATGCCCTCGGCGTCGAAGGTGAGCTTCACCTTCTCGTGGAAGTCGAACCAGACACCCCAGTAATCACCGGTCTTGACCCAGGGACGCACCACGATGTTGACTGAGGAGTCGGCCAGCGCGGCAACGGCAATGGTGGCTGCCGGCTCCTTCAGGATGCGGGGCTCTTCGCTCACCAGCCGCTCCAGGATCTGTTTGGCCTTGCGCAGGTCGGAGCCGTAGCCGATGCCGAAGGTCATGTCGACGCGGCGGGTATCCATGCGCGAGTAGTTGACGATGGTGCCGTTGAGGATGGCGGAGTTGGGCACTACCACCATCTTGTTGTCACCCGAGGTGAGGGTGGTGGTGAAGAGCTGGACCGATTGCACCACGCCATTGGTGCCTGCCACCTCGATAAATTCCCCTGCCTTGATGGGGCGGAAGATGATGAGCAGGAAACCGGCGGCAAAGTTGGAGAGAGAGCCCTGCAGCGCCAGACCGATGGCCAGACCGGCGGCACCGATAATGGCGACGAAGGAGGCGGTCTGCACCCCGACCCGGCCCAGGGCGGCGATCACCACGAACACCAGGATGGTGTATTTGAGGATGCTGCCGACGAAGTGGGTAACGGTGGTGTCCAGCTTGCGGGTCTGCATCACCTTGACCACGCCACCGCTGAGAAGGTTGGCTGCAATGTAACCGACCAGCAGGGTGATCAGGGCGGCGGCGATGTTGACCGCATACTCGATGATCAGTCCCTGGTTGTTGGTCAGCCAGGTCTGTGCTTCGGTAATGATCTCGGGTTCCATAGGATGTCCTGTTGGTGTGAAGATTTATGGCAGATGAATGTAACACTTGAGCGCGACAAGCTGGGTCGCATCTGGTGCTTGTCTCTTCTTTTGTGCCACAAAAAGCAAGGGAGGCCAAGGCCTCCCGTTTTGTCACAACCCTGCTGGCGCAGGAGCGCATCGAATGTACGCACTCAGCTTTGCAGCAGCTGGCTGCGGATAAACTGCCACTGATCTTCAAACCCGGCAGTGGGTTTGATTTTGAGCTCGGAGCAGACGTGCATTGGTTGATGCGGTCTGCTGGCTCAGCTTTGCAGCAGCTGGCTGCGGATGAACTGCCACTGATCTTCAAAGCCGGCAGTGGGCTTGATTTTGAACTCGGAGCGGACGTGCATTGGTGGATGCGGTCTGCTGGCTCAGCTTTGCAGCTGCTGGCTGCGGATGAACTGCCACTGATCTTCAAACCCGGCGGTGGGTTTGATTGTGAGCTCGGAGCAGACGTGCATTGGTTGATGCGGTCTGCTGGCTCAGCTTTGCAGCAGCTGGCTGCGGATAAACTGCCACTGATCTTCAAAGCCGGCAGTGGGCTTGATTGTGAACTCCGAGCGGACGTGCATTGGTTGATGCGGTCTGCTGGCTCAGCTTTGCAGCAGCTGGCTGCGGATGAACTGCCACTGATCTTCAAACCCGGCAGTGGGTTTGATTTTGAACTCGGAGCGGACGTGCATTGGTTGATGCGGTCTGCTGGCTCAGCTTTGCAGCAGCTGGCTGCGGATAAACTGCCACTGATCTTCAAACCCGGCGGTGGGCTTGATTTTGAACTCCGAGCGGACGAACTGGCTGATGCGGCCCTCGGTATAGGCCAGCAGCAGGTTGGCCAGCATGGTCTCGTCGAGCTGGAAGCCCTGGCCTTCCCGCAGCCGTTTCTCGCGCAGTACCTGCTTGATCTGGGTCTCCAGCTTGTCGAACAGGATGCTGATGCGATCACGCAGCCGATCGTGTTCGCCCAGCAGGGCATCGCCATTGAGAATGCGGGTGATGCCGGGGTTGCGCTCGGCGAACACCAGCAGCAGCTGCAGTATGTGATGGCAGCGGGACATGGTGTCCTTCTCTTCGGCCATGATCAGGTTGACCCGTGACAGCAGGGAATCCTCGATAAAGTCGATCAGCCCCTCGAACATCCTCGCCTTGCTGGGAAAATGCCGGTAGAGGGCCGCCTCGGACACGCCCACCTCGGCCGCGAGGCGTGCCGTGGTGATGCGCTGGCCCGGGCTGGTTTCCAGCATGTGGGCGAGTGCCTGCAGGATCTGATCGCGCCGACTCTGTTTCTGGTTACTGCTTGCCACGGATTCCCCTAAAAAAAACAATGGCTTGATTCTATTATTTGGCACGTGCCCCAGGGGGCCGTGTGGTCTTGTTATTGGCGACCAGAAGAACCAAACCCGCCTTCACCCCGTTCACTCTGATTGAATTCGTCGACCAGCTGGAAGCTGGCCTGTACCACCGGCAGGATCACCAGCTGGGCGATGCGCTCGCCAGGCTGCATGGTGAAGCTGTCGTTGCCACGGTTCCAGACCGAGACCATCAACTGACCCTGGTAGTCGGAGTCGATGAGGCCGACCAGGTTGCCCAGCACGATGCCGTGCTTATGGCCGAGGCCGGAGCGGGGCAGGATGGTGGCGCACAGACCCGGATCCTGGATGTGAATGGCCAGCCCGGTCGGCACCAGCGTGGTGTCGCCCGGGGCCAGGGTCAGCGGGGCATCCAGCAGGGCGCGCAAGTCCATGCCAGCGGAGCCCGGTGTGGCGTAGGCGGGCAGCGGGAAGTCGGTGCCGATGCGGGCATCCAGGATTTTCAGTTCAATTTGTGTCGTCATGAATCTTTTTCAATTGGATCGCCTGGCGATCGGGTGGTACTGCAGGAGCCTGGGGCTCCCGGCATGTTCAATGGGCTCAGGGTCGATAATGGCGTGCAATCAGGGCGACAAGATGACGGGCGAGCGTCAGCTTATCGGCCAGGGGCAGGGCGGCTTGACCCCCTTGCCAGAAGACGGTCAGGGCGTTGTCATCGGCATTGAAGCCCTGGCCTGCACGGGACACATCGTTGGCTGCGATCATGTCCAGCCGCTTACGTCGAAGTTTGTCGAGGGCGTATTGTTCCACATCCACGGTTTCGGCGGCAAATCCGACGGTGAAGGGTTTCTCTGACAACGCCCCCACATCGGCGATGATGTCGGGGTTTTTGACCAGGGTCAGCTGCATCTGGTCGTTGTCGCCGGTCTTCTTGATCTTTTGCTCGGCCACCTGGGCGGGACGGTAGTCGGCGACGGCAGCGCAGCCGATAAAGAGGTCGCACTCACCGACCCGGCTCATCACCGCTTCGTGCATCTGCAGGGCACTCTCCACATCGATGCGGGTAACGCCGGCCGGGGTGGCCAGTGCCACCGGGCCGCTCACCAGGGTCACCTCCGCGCCCGCTTCGCGCGCGGCGCGGGCGATGGCGTAGCCCATCTTGCCGGAGCTGTGGTTGCTGATATAGCGCACCGGATCCAGCGCCTCGCGGGTCGGCCCGGCGGTGAGCAGCAGCCTGACGCCTGCCAGGAGCGGTTCGGCGGCGAGCTGCTGGCAGCAGCGTTCCACCAGTTCCAGGGGATCCAGCATCCGGCCCGGGCCCACGTCGCCGCAGGCCTGGCTGCCGGAATCCGGCCCCCACAGCTGAATGCCGCGCTCGGCGAGGGTCTGGAGGTTGGCCTGGGTAGCAGCGTTGCGATACATCTGCTGGTTCATGGCTGGCGCCAGGGCGACAGTCGCCGGGGTGGCCAGGCAGAGGGTGGTGAGCAGCTCGTCCGCCATGCCGGCGGCCATGCGGGCCATCAGGTTGGCGCTGGCGGGTGCGATCAGCACCAGATCGGCCCACTTGGCCAGTTCGATGTGGCCCATGCCCGCCTCGGCAGCCGGGTCCAGCAGACTGTCGGCCACCGGGTGGCCTGAGACGGCTTGCAGGGTCAGCGGGGTAATGAACTCCTTGGCTGAGCGGGTCATCACCACTCGCACCTCGGCCCCCTGATCTTTCAGGCGACGTACCAGTTCGGCACTCTTGTAGGCGGCGATCCCGCCACTGACACCCAACAGGATGCGTTTATCGGCCAATCTCATCTGCTGCTTCTCTTCCGGCTCACTCTGACTGGTCGGCTAAGATAGCACAGGCAATGGGTGGCGACAGAGGCTGACATGGGGGAGTTGTGGTCGGGCTCGCGGGATTCTTTGCTATGTTTTCTCTCATTAGCCATGAGGGAGAGACAAATGAGCATCAAGGAGTGGCCGGAAGAGGAGCGCCCGAGGGAAAAGCTGCTGCGCCGAGGGGCGGCGACGCTCTCCGATGCCGAACTGCTGGCCATCTTCCTGCGCACCGGGGTCAGCGGGTTGAGTGCGGTGGATCTCTCCCGCCAGTTGTTGCAGCAGTTTGGTTCCCTGCGGGCACTGCTGGGAGCCGAGCAGCAGGATTTTTGTGGCGCTCACGGGCTGGGACCTGCCAAGTATGCCCAGTTGCAGGCGGTGCTGGAGATGGGGCGGCGCCATCTGGCCGAACAGTTGCAACGGGGAGAGGCGCTCACCTCGCCCGGGCTAACCCGGGACTTTCTGCAAGCCCAGTTGCGGGATCGGGGGCGGGAGGTGTTCGCCCTGCTGCTGCTCGACAACCAGCACAGGGTCATCCGGTTTGTCGAACTTTTTTACGGCACCCTCGACTCGGCGAGCGTCTGGCCCAGAGAAATCGTGCAGATCGCGCTCAAACATAATGCAGCCGCCGTGATTCTGGCGCATAATCACCCGTCCGGCGTGGCCGAGCCCAGTCGGGCGGACCGCCAGATCACGGATCGGATCCTGGCCGCCCTGGCCCTGGTCGATATCAGAGTGCTTGATCACCTGGTGATCGGTGATGGCATCACGGTTTCTTTCGCAGAGCGTGGTTGGTTGTGACTGGGCTCTGGCACTGTATTAGTTGATCTTTGATCACGGATGCTGTATAAAATGCCGCCTTCTGTTTGCCCCGCAATCGAAGGCCAGCGGGGCAGATATTTGCTCGAGCAATGAAGTAAGATTTGGAGAGACTGACATGTCTAGAGTATGCCAAGTAACCGGCAAGCGCCCGGCAGTTGGTAACAACCGTTCGCACGCTAACAACGCTACCAAGCGTCGTTTCCTGCCGAACCTGCACACTCACCGTTTCTGGGTTGAGAGTGAAAAACGCTTCGTGAGCCTGCGCGTATCCGCAAAAGGCATGCGTATCATCGACAAGCGCGGCGTTGAAGTGGTTCTGGCTGAACTGCGTGCCAGCGGCGTTAAGGTATAAGGAATTAGATCATGGCTAAAGGTATTCGCGATAAGATTCGCCTGAACTCCAGCGCCGGTACTGGTCACTTCTATACCACTACCAAGAACAAGCGCACCATGCCCGAAAAAATGGAGATCAAGAAATTTGATCCCGTGATTCGTCAGCATGTGATCTACAAAGAAGGCAAAATCAAGTAATTACTTGGTTTCGCTGCAAAAACCCGGCCTCGTGCCGGGTTTTTTTATAGCTGGAATTCAGTACACTGCCGATTCGAAGGGAGGCTAGCCATGTTCAAACTGAGCCGCAAAGGCTGGAACAACGTGATCATCGTGGTCGTGTTGATCGTCATTACCCTGTTGCACCGGCTGGAGCAGGCCCAGCAGGAGAACAGTACCAAACGCGCGCGTCCACTGTTGCCGGAGAGCGCCGTGGTGCTGACCTGGCAGGGGCCGAGCTGGCAGATAGAGCGTATCGGCCAGGGCTGGCGCAGCGCGCCGGATCTGGGGCTTGGCAGCGCCCAGCTGGCGGCCCGCATCGAGATGTGGCAAGGCTGGCTGCTGCCCCCCGGCGAGCCCGTGCGCGGCACCCCGGTGACCCTCAAGATCTGGATCGCCGGACAGAGCGATCCGGTGGAAGTCGGGCTCTATCAGGACGACGGCAAGTTTGCCGCCCTGCTGCCCTCCTCGACCTGGCTCAGCCTGAGTCAGGCGCAATACCGTGACCTGATGCGTCCCATTCCCTGAACGAGAGATCGCCCATGCCTGAATTACCGGAAGTCGAAGTCAGCCGCCAGGGCATCTCCCCCTGGCTTACCGGCATCAAGGTGACCCGCGTGGTGGTGCGGGACGGCCGCCTGCGCTGGCCCGTGCCCGGCGAGATCCAGGAGCTGGTGGATCTCGTCATCCACCGCGTCAGCCGCCGCGCCAAATACCTGTTGCTGGAGACCGACTTCGGCACCGCCATCCTGCATCTCGGGATGTCCGGCAGCCTGCGGGTGCTGGACATCGGCACCCCGGCCGAGAAGCACGATCACGTGGATATCGAGCTGGCCAACGGCAAGCTGCTGCGGCTCAACGATCCTCGCCGTTTTGGCGCCCTGCTGTGGACCCGCGAACCGGCCGAGGCCCATGCCCTGCTCGCCAAGCTGGGGCCGGAACCCCTCACCGATGCCTTCCATGCCGATTACCTGCGGGAGCGGGCGAAGGGTCGCAGCACCGCCATCAAGCAGTTCCTGATGGACAACCACGTGGTGGTCGGGGTGGGCAACATCTACGCCAACGAGGCGCTCTATGCCGCCGGCATTCATCCCAGGCGGGCGGCGGGCAACATCAGCGCCGAGCGGCTGGGCACCCTGGTGAGCGAGATCAAGCGGGTGCTGGCCGAAGCCATTCGCCAGGGGGGCACCACCCTCAAGGATTTCACCAGCGCCGACGGCAAGCCTGGCTATTTCGTCCAGCAGCTGCAGGTTTACGGCCGTGGCGGCCAGCCCTGTTTCCACTGTCACACCCTGCTCACCGAGGTGAAGATGGGCCAGCGAACCACGGTGTTCTGCTCCCACTGCCAACGCTGAAAGTGGGATTTTTGAGCCGGGATCGGCCAAGTTGTAAGAGAGTATTTCCGGTCTGTTGAAGCGGCGTCAGCCCATGACTACTATCTCGCCAGTTCAGGCTGCGAGGTAATAAAATGACAGCTAAATCAATAGACTGGGAACAATTATCCCGGCAGGGGCACTATTGTGCCCACGATATGGCCCGCTTCCTCTATCCCGAAGACAGCGCCCGCAAGATCTTCAATCGCGGCAAGTTTTTGCTGCGCAGTCTGCTCTACCGTGCGCAGTTGAACCGGGTATTCGAGCTGTTCCAGAGCGCCCCCCTGCGGGCGCTTCCCGCCCGCCACCCCGAGCTGCTCGACAAGCCGATGCGCCCCTATCGCTTCGCCTGCTCGACGGTGAACCAGCGGGTCAAGATGGTGGAGGATCACTACCGCCTGCTGCTGGGCCTGTACCCCGAGCTCATCGACCCGCTCTATCTGGGGGAGGGGGTAGTGCTGGGCCATTATCCCGATGGCGGCTGGCGCATCGTGCTGCGTCACGACGGCACCTTCCGCCGGGAGGCGGAGCTGGCGCTCTCCATCGTCAACGCGCGGGGGGAGCGACTCTACAGCTGTGCTTTCTCCCTGGCGGGCAGCGAACAGGAGCTGGCCCTGGTGATCGGGTCGGTGCAGGGGCCGGAGCCCTGTGTCGAACAGCCCCAGGAGCAGGTACGGGCATTGACCCGGGCGGGTCAGGGTCTGAGACCCAAGTCGCTGGTGGTGATGCTGGTGATGTCTCTGGCCGGGGCCATGGGGGCCCACCGGGTCTGTGCGGTGCGCATGAAGGCTCACATCTTCCAGGCAAGACGGTACAGCAAGAAGAAGAAAGCCTGCCTGCAGGCGGACTACGACGAGCTGTGGCAGGAGTTTGGCGCCCTCGATCAGGACGCCAACTTCGTGCGGCTGCAACCAGTGGTGCGCAAGCCGCTGGAGGAGATCGCCTCCAAGAAGCGGGCCATGTACCGGCGCCGTTACGAGTGGCTCGATCAGCTGGAGCTGGCGATCCGCCAGCAGTTTGCCCGCAGCTAGGCGTGCAGTGCGTTGATGCAACAAGGGCTACCCGCGGGTAGCCCTTGTTCGTTTCTGCCCATCAGGGGAGGGGATTAGCGCTGCTGCCTGGCGGCGATGGCCTGAGCCACCAGGGGGTCGACGAACTGGTGGATGTCACCTCCGTGCAGCGCCACCTCCTTCACCAGGGTGGAGGAGATGAAGGAGTTCTCCTCCGCCGGGGTGAGGAAGACGCTCTCCAGGGTGGGCATCAGGCGACGGTTCATGTTGGCGAGCTGGAACTCGTATTCGAAGTCGGAGACGGCGCGCAGGCCGCGGATCAGCACGTTGGCCTGCTGCTCCCTGGCAAAATCCACCAGCAGGCCTGAGAAGCCCACCACCTTGACGTTGGGCAGGTGAGCCGTCACCTGCCGAGCCAGCTGAACGCGCTCCTCGAGATCGAACAGCGGCCGTTTGCTCGGGCTGTTGGCCACCCCGACCACCACCTCGTCGAACAGTCTGGCGGCGCGGCCAATGAGATCGGTATGGCCGTTGGTGATGGGGTCGAAGGTGCCGGGATAGATTACCTTGTTGGTCATGCTGCTGATTCCTGAAACCGGAAAACTGGTCGCATTATAGGGGCTGTTGCCGGTTTGTCGCGACCGGGATGGCGCGGATTTCTGGCGCTGATCGGCGGCCGGGGTCGCACAAATCGGAGCCCCGTGGCGTCTTCGCTTGAGAATCGCCCTGCATCAGGCAAGAATACCCGCATCGCGCATCAAGCCTCCTTCGCTGGTGACAGGGAGCATAGGGATTTTTTATGAAACGTATTCTGGTAGTCCGCAATGACAAGATTGGTGACTTCATGCTGGCGTGGCCGAGCTTTGCCATGCTCAAGCGCTCCATGGAGTGTCATGTGACTGCCCTGGTTCCCGCCTACACGGCGCCCCTGGCCCGCCTCTGCCCCTGGATCGACGAGATCATCCTGGATCCGGGTGCCCGGGCCGACAAGGAGCAGCAACGCGCCCTGCTGGCGCGCATCAAGGCGGCCGCCTTCGATGCTTCCATCTGCCTCTTCTCCAACACCCGCAATGCCAAGCTGGTGTGGAAGGCGCACATTCCCTACCGGCTGGCCCCGGCCACCAAGCTGGCCCAGGTGCTCTACAACCAGCGCCTGGTGCAGCGCCGCTCCCGCTCCCAGAAGCCGGAGTACGAATACAACCTGGATCTGGTGCGCCGCTTCCTCGCCGATCAGCATCAGACCGTGGTGGAGCCACAGGGCCCCTACCTCGACTTCGACCCCGAGAGCCTGCTGCAGGTGCGCGAGCAGGTCGCCGCCCGTCTCAGGCTCGACGCCAGCCGCCCCTGGCTGATGGTGCATGCGGGCAGCGGTGGCTCGGCCAACAACCTCTCCATCGAGCAGTACTCGCGCCTCATCATCAAGCTCAACCAGGCCTGTCCCGAGTTGCAGTGCGTGCTGACGGCAGGCCCGGGGGAGGAGGGGAAGGCGGAGCAGTTGGCGGCCGAACTGCTGGCCCATGGGGGCAACGGCTGGATCTATCGCTCCGACGAGGGGCTGCCGAAGTTCTGCCAGGTGATGGCCAACGCCGCCCTGTTCGTGGCGGGCAGCACGGGGCCCCTGCACATCGCCGCGGCCATGGACGTGCCGACCGTCGGTTTCTTCCCGGCACACCGTTCGGCGACGCCGCTGCGCTGGCGGCCGCTCAACGGCGAGGGGCGCCATCTGCCCTTCAGCCCGCCGGAAGACAGTGACCACCCGGAGGACATGAGCCAGCTCGATCCCAAGGCCATGGCGGCAGAGATCGCCCGCTGGGCGCCGCCCTTCTGGCGCACCGAGCGCTGAGAGCGCACACAGAACATACAGACAGGGCCCCGCGGGGCCCTGTCTTGTATGGGGATGCGCCCTGCTGGTAGACCGGCCTACCGGGCGTGGCTCCCAACAGCCCCCTTGACGGGCCTGCCCGGGCCCCGGGCAGGGGAAACCTGTCGGTATACGCCGGAGTCGGGTCATGTTGCCAATATCCATGCATTCGGCTTATAGCGGCCAGTTTTCGTCCGTGGCGCCCGGGTTTGCGCCGTGAGCGGCCCCGCGAGGGCTGCGCCCGCTCCATGGCAATAGGGTTTGCCCCTTGTCCCGCTGGAACAAGGGGTGAGTGATTAATGCGATGTTTGAGGCGCGATGCCCTATTTCGGCTGCTGGGGCTGCTGGCGAACCCAGAGATCGGCGTATTTGACGAAGGTGGAGTGAGCGGAGAGGATGGCCAGCAGCAGGCCCTGCTTGCCGTCGAGGAAACCGGCCTTGAGCAGGTACATCTTGAGGAAGCAGCCGACGGCGTGGACCAGCCCCTGGCCGAGGGATCCCTTCTTGCCGCGGGCGGTGCGCTGATCGGCCCATGCGCGGGCGTAGCCGGCGGATTTGACCAGGTAGTGTTCCAGATCCCGGTAGGTGTAGTGGAGGAGGTCGCCCTGCAGGTTGACGATCTTCATGTTGGCGCGCACTTCCACCTTCTCGTGTACCAGCGCCTCGTTGTAGCCGGTCAGCGCCTTGGGGTAGAGGCGCAGCACCCGATCCGGGTACCAGCCGCTGTGGCGGATGAAGCGGCCGAACACCCAGGAGAGGC
Source organism: Aeromonas sp. ASNIH8 (assembly GCF_002919855.1). Classification (NCBI taxonomy): domain Bacteria; kingdom Pseudomonadati; phylum Pseudomonadota; class Gammaproteobacteria; order Aeromonadales; family Aeromonadaceae; genus Aeromonas; species Aeromonas sp. ASNIH8. Next base: position 18,658 of record NZ_PQLN01000018.1, read on the forward strand.
GCGGGATGGAGTAGATGGTGTCGCTGGCCGGGTTGGCCATGACCCCCTGGATGGCTTCCCTGAGTTCCGGGGTGAGCCGCTCGTCCGCGTCCAGCCACAGCACCCACTCCGACTGGACATGGGACTGGGCGAGGCGGCGCTGACGGCCGAAACCGGGCCAGGTGGTGTTGACGAAGAAGCGGGCGCCAAATTCGGCGGCGATGGCCGGGGTGTCATCCTGACTGCCGGAGTCGAGAATGACGATTTCATCCGCCAGGCCTTCGAGGGAGGCGAGGCAGGCACGGAGGTTGTCGGCTTCGTTCTTGACGATCAGGACGGCCGCCAGGGTCGGTTTTTTCACAGGCAAGGGACTCTTGTTGGCACCCGGCGGGCGGGTCATGCTCGGATTGGCGCCCATTCTAGCCTAAAACCCCGCGCGGGGCATGACCCGAGGGCCCGGTGGGCCCGCTTTTGAATGCGGGGGAAGGGGAATATCTGCTACCCGGCAGTCGGTGGCCCAGGGCACGCCGTGTCCGGGTCGAAGAGGGCCTCAGGAGGGATGCGCGGGGGAGCAGATCCTGCCAGGTAGGCGTTTTGCGGGAGCAGACGGGTATCTTCTGTTATTTCTTCGGCCTTTCTTGGGGCATAATCTCGCCCAGTAACGATCAACAGCCGGGCCAGCCCCGAGAGAAGACGCGCGATGAAGATATTGGTGATCGGCCCCTCCTGGGTCGGCGACATGGTGATGTCCCAGAGCCTCTACAAGGCGCTCAAGAGCAACCACCCGGGCAGCGAGCTCCATGTGATGGCGCCGGCCTGGTGCGTTGCGCTGCTGGAGCGCATGCCCGAGGTGGACAAGGCCATCCCCATGCCGCTTGGCCACGGTGACTTCAAGCTGGGGGCACGCCGCCGCCTTGGCAAGCAGTTGGCCGCCGAGCAGTACGATCAGGCCATCATCCAGCCCAACTCCATGAAGTCGGCCCTCATCCCCTGGTTTGCCAGGATCCCGGTGCGCACCGGCTGGAAGGGGGAGCACCGCTTCGGTCTGCTCAACGACATGCGCAGCAACAAGCAGGCCTTCCCGCTGATGGTGGAAGGCTATGTGGCTCTGGCCTACCCCAAGGGGCAGATGAAGAGTCGGGACGACATTCCCGCTATTCCCCATCCCTCCCTGCACGTGGATCTCATCAACCAGGGCAAGGCGCTGGAGCGGCTCGGCCTGAATCGTGCCCGCCCTGTGCTGGTACTCTGTCCGGGGGCCGAGTTCGGCCCGGCCAAACGTTGGCCGGAGGGGCATTACGCCGTGGTGGCGCAAAAGCACCTCGACGAGGGGTGGCAGGTGTGGATCTTCGGCTCGGGCAAGGACGTGGACGTGGCCAACACCATCCGCGATCGGATCAACCCCCTGTCGCGCCCCAACTGCCACGTGCTGGCGGGCAAGACCAGCCTGCACGAGGCGATCGATCTGATGGCGCTGGCCGGTCGGGTCATCGCCAACGACTCGGGCCTGATGCACGTGGCGGCCGCCCTCAACCGGCCGCTGATCGGCGTCTACGGCTCCACCTCGCCCCTCTATACCCCACCGCTGGCGGACAGGGTCGAGATCGTCCACACCGACATCGAGTGCCGCCCCTGCTTCAAGCGCACCTGCAAGTTCGGCCACCTCAAGTGCCTGATCGAGCTGATGCCGGAACAGGTCATCGAGGCGGGAAATCGGCTGGAGCGTGGTGAAACGGCAGATCTGACCATAGTGCGGCAGCCGGTGGAATCCTCTGCTGCTGAACCAGGTAATAGCTAGCATGATCTACCGGTTGCTCTACAACCTGCTGATCCACCTGGGGTTGCCCCTGGCGCTGCTGGCGCTCTACAAGCCCAAAAAAGGCAAGCCCGGCTTCGGGGCGCGCTGGGCCGAGCATCTGGGACGATTGCCGCCGACCGGACAGGAGGCTCCCCTCTGGATCCATGCGGTGAGCGTGGGGGAGACCCTGGCCATCACCCCCTTCATCCGCGCCCTCAAGGCCGAGCGCCCCGAGCTGCCCATCCTGCTCACCACCACCACCCGCACCGGCGCCGAACAGGCGGCCAAGCTCGGGGAGCTGGTGGTGCACCGTTATGCGCCTCTCGACTACCCCTGGGCCGTCTCGGCGTTTCTGAGCACCGTCAAGCCCCGCGCCCTCTGGGTGATGGAGACCGAACTGTGGCCGAACTGGCTGGCGGCCTGCGAGGCACGGCACCTGCCGGTGACCATCCTCAATGCCCGCCTCTCGGAGCGATCCTGTCAGCGCTATGGTCGCTTCCAGGGTGCCTTCGATGCCCTGAGCCGCCCGCTGACCCACCTGCTGTGCCAGCATCAGGACGATGCGGATCGCTTCCATCGACTGGGGATAGGGCGCAACCGGCTGGCGGTGACCGGCTCCATCAAGTTCGACATCCAGTTTGGCGACGAGGTGCAGGCCAGGGGCCGTGCCCTGCGCCAGCAGCTGGGGGAGGCACGACCTGTCTGGATCGCCGCCAGTACCCACCAGGGGGAAGACGAGCAGGTGCTGGCCGCCTTCGATCGGGTGCTCAAGGCACATCCCTCCGCCCTGCTCATCCTGGTGCCGCGCCATCCCGAGCGTTTCGATCGGGTGGCCGAGCTGTGCGCTCCCTACGGTTGCGTGCGGCGCACCGCGGGCAGTGCGGTCGGCGAGAGGGACAAGATCTACCTGGGTGACACCATGGGCGAGCTGCCGCTGATGCTGGCGGCGGCGGATCTCGCCTTTGTCGGTGGCAGCCTGGTGCCCGTGGGCGGTCACAACCTGCTGGAACCGGCGGCGCTGGGCAAACCCTGCCTGACCGGCCCCGTCTATTTCAACTTCAGCGACATCACCCGCCAGCTGGTGGCCCAGGGTGGCGCGGCCGTGGTGGCGGACGCCGAGGCGCTCGGCCACCGGGTGAGCACCCTGCTCGGCGATGCCCCTGCCCGCCGCGAGATGGGGGAGCAGGCCCGCGCCGTGGTGCTGCGCAACCAGGGGGCGCTGGCGCGCACCCTCTCCCACTGCCTCGCCAGCCTGGAAAGTGACGACTGAGGCGGGGCGGCGTGGTGGCCGCCTCGCCAGCATGTCTGCCAAACCCCGGGAGACAATCCGCGCCTCTTTCCTTTATGCTCTGCCCTTTGCCCCTGACCCTGTGATGCCCCGATGAACCGCGCTCCCCTGCTGTTGATGATACTGGTCACCTTGCTGGCCGCCGCTGGCTGGCTCTTCTCGAAAGAGGCGATTCGCGAACTGCCCACCGCCGCCTTTATCGGCAGCCGCTTCCTGTTGGCCGCCCTGCTGCTGTTGCCGCTCGCCTGGTTGCGCGAGCCGCCCCCCAATGGCTCACAACTGCTGCGTGCCGCCGGGTGCGGCACCTTGCTCGGGGCCAGCCTGCTGTTCTGGGTTACCGCCATCAGCCAGAGCGATGCCCTCGGCAGCGGCGCCTTCATCATGAGCGTGGCCACCCTGATGGCGCCGCTCGCCGCCTGGGCCGCCTTCAAGGCCAGACCCGGCCGTCACTACTGGCTGACTCTGCCCGTGGCCGTCGCGGGTCTGCTGCTGCTCTCCAGCAGCACCCACTGGGGCGTGTCGCTCTCCCTGTTCTGGTTTCTGGCGGCGGCCGCCACCCTGGGGGTTCAGCTCGCGGTGCACCGCCACTTCGCCCAGTCCATTCCCCCTACCTGGCTCACCTGCATCCAGCTGGCGGTGACCGGACTGCTCGGCACCCTGCTCTCCCTGCTGACCGAGCAGTGGCCCGCCAGCATCGGCACTGGTATCTGGGGCTGGTTTGCGGCCAGCGTCCTGATCGCCACCACATTGCGTTACTGGCTGCTCACCCACGCCCTGAGCCGGATGACCACGGCCCACGCCGCCCTGCTGATGCTGCTGGAACCGGTCTGGACCCTGATCTTAAGCACCCTCTTCTATGACGAACCCCTGGGCCCCGCCAAGCTGGCTGGTGCCGGCCTGGTGCTGGGTGCTCTGGTGCTCTACCAGCTCCCCCTGCTTCTGAGAAGCGCCAGGCTCAAAGCGACCCGCTGATGGAAGAGCCGCTCCGTCGACAGTAACGGGGTGGCTATCGGAAATGAAAACGGGCCTGCACTTGCAGGCCCGTTTTTATGGCTGGATACCCATCCCTTGGCGCTTGTAGGTAACGGCCAGAGAAACATGGGAATCAGTACGCCTCAGAGACAGGAGGCGAAAAACTGATTCACCCGCTGGATAAAGTTGCGCTTGCGTTTGTATTCGGTTGAAAGCGCCCAATGTTGCCGATTGACTGGGCGGAAATAAGAAGGCACCGAGTCCCAGTCCCCTTCTTACGGGTACGCACCAAGCGAAAGACAGGCCCCTTACAAGGAACTGACCTCTTGGCCTCCCCTTTGTACCCCCACCAACAAGTCATAAATAATTTGTCCAAACTCCCTGGCTTTCACCGAGTCAGACAGCAGCTGCATCATCTGTTCCTGATGGGCTGCACTGCTGCCCAGAATCGCATCATCAAGGGCTTTCGGGAAATCCCCCAACATGGCTTGTTCACGGCTATTATTGGCAATCTGGCTCATGACGGTTTCATTCTCGGTCAGCTTGTCACGCACCGTCACGGCATAGTTGAGCATGTCCTTGTCGGTCAGATTGTCGGTGGCAAACAGCTCGTTCAATCGCTCGATGACAATCGACAAAAACTCCTCTTTCTTGTCCTTGGCCTTGGCGGTCCCCATCTCATTGCCTGGCTGCAGCTGGTACTCCCCCTTGCTCTCTTTCAGCTGAATATCCTGCTGGCGGATCTTGGCGAGCCGATAGTGACTCATCACCACATTGCCAAGATCCAGCCCATCGTCATCCGTCACTTGCTCTCGCAGCAAGGGGCGCAAATGACGGGCATAGAGGCTTAACTTCTCCAGCTCCTTGTCGTCGTAATCGACAATCTGCGACATGAACTCATAGAAACGGACGAAGCTGCCGAGATCCTTCTTGAAGATCTCCAGCCGATCCTTCTCCTGTTTGCACTCCTTGAAGCTGTTCTCGGCATTGGCAATCAACACAGCATCATCTGTCTTCTTGGTGCGTTCAAACATCGCCTTGGCATGCTGGTAGGCCTCTACCGCCGAGCGGTAACGGTGTCGCCAGCGATCTGCCGCAGGCTTGCAAATATTGCTGATCACGGCATTGGACTTGTTCTTGGTAAAGAAGGCTTCGACGAACTGCTCTACCTCAGCCCACATAAAGATACCGCTGGCCTGCAGCTTCTCGAACAGATCAAAAATCTTGTCAGGATTGGAGACATCCTCCAGCTCTGCCACCTGATAGTAGGGCTGGAACGCATCAAGAATATCTTGCGGATCATTGAGAAAATCGAGCACAAAGGTGCCGGTCTCGGCCTTGCCGGGGTAGGTGCGGTTGAGGCGCGAGAGAGTCTGCACACACTCAACTCCTGCCAGCTTTTTATCGACGTACATGGCGCATAGCTTTGGCTGGTCGAAACCGGTCTGGAATTTGTTGGCCACCAGCATCACCTGATAGTCATCACTGTCGAACGCCTTGCGCAGATCCCGCTTTTTCAGATCGGGGTTCATATTGTGCTCGGTATACTTCTTGTCGAGCAGCGCCAGGCTATCCGGATCATCAGGGTGAAACGCCACTTCGCCGGAAAACGCCACCATGGCCCGAATGCCGGAATAGCCGTTATCGGCCACATATTTGTCAAACGCCAGCTTGTAACGCACCGCCTCCTTGCGTGAACTGGTCACCACCATGGCTTTGGCCTGTCCCCCCAGCAACCCCATCACGTTTTTCTTGAAGTGCTCCACAATCACTTTCACCTTCTGCGAGATGTTGTGATCATGCAGCCGCACCCAGTGATTGAGCCTGATCTTGGCCTTGCCTGCATCAACCTCTTGATCCTCTGACTCCAGCGTCTGCTTGAGCTGATAGATCACCTTGTAGTTGGTGTAGTTCTTCAGCACGTTGAGGATAAAACCCTCTTCAATCGCCTGACGCATGGAGTAGACATGATAGGCCTCCGGTTTATTACGCCGGGAAGCTGGCTGACTCGGGTCGGGCAGACGGCCAAACAACTCAAGGGTTTTCGACTTCGGGGTCGCCGTAAAGGCGTAGTAACTCAGATTCGGGCTACCACGGCGCGCCGCCAGTGTCGCATCGATAATATCTTCCGATGTCAGCTCGCCATCGTCGACGTCATCGCTCATCAGTACCTCTTTGAGCTGACGAGCGGTCCCTCCGGTCTGCGACGAATGTGCCTCGTCGGCGATGATGGCGTAACGCCGCTCCTTGAGTGAGGCCGAGTTCTCGATGGCCTGCAGCACAAACGGAAAGGTCTGGATGGTGACTATGATGATCGGCTGGGATGAGGACAACGCTGCGGCCAACTGCTCCGACTTGGAGCCCTCACCCTCCTTGCGATTGATGCGCCCAACCACACCATCGGCGTGTTCAAACTGGTGGATGGTCTCCTGCAACTGATCATCCAGCACTGTGCGATCGGTGACCACAATCACGGAATGAAACTGCTTGTTGCCTGCGGCATCGTACAGGGTGGAAAGCTGGTGAGCCGTCCAGGCGATGGAGTTGGATTTGCCGGAGCCCGCACTGTGCTGGATCAGATACTTCTGTCCCGTCCCTTCTGCTGTGGCCGCAGCAATCAATCTGGTCACCACGTCCCACTGATGATAACGGGGGAAGATCAGGCTCTCTTTCTTGTATTTTCGCCCCTCCCAATCCTCCTTCTCTTCAATCTGCAGATGAATGAAGCGACCCAGAATATTGAGCAGGCTATCCGGGGTTAATACCTGATCCCACAGATAGTCGGTGGCGTAACGGGTCGGATCATCAGGAATATCATTCCCTTTGCCCCCGTCCTGGGTGCCCTTGTTGAACGGCAAGAAGAAGGTCTCTTCACCTGCCAGCTGAGTGGCCATATAGACCTCGAACTGACTCACGGCAAAATGAACCAGCGCCCCCCGCTTGAATGTCAACAACGGCTCCGGCTTTTTGGTCGCTGGATCCTTGGGCGGGCGGGTCAGCTTGTATTGAGCAATGGCATCGGCAACGGTCTGCTTGAACTCAGACTTGAGCTCAAGGGTGGCGACCGGCAAACCATTGACGAAGAGCACCAGATCGATACGCCACTTCTTCGCCTGTGCCCCGGTGGCCTCCAGCTGCTCCCGGGTGGCGTAGGGGCTGTACACCAGCTCGGGCACCAGGCGACAAATGTTTTGCTGATAGCCAGCCAGCGTCTCTGGATTGAGCTGATGTTCCGGCTTGAACTGACATAACGAGAAACGGGCATTGCGGATCTTAAGGCCATGGCGCAATACGCCAAGGGTGCCATAGCGACGGGAGGCGCGATCGGTGGCGTTCACATCGGCCTTTTTCAGCCGGGCCACCAGCGCATTCACAAAGTGATGTTCCGGGTCGACGGGGAACACCTTGCACAGCTTCTCCCACTCTCTGGGCTGGCTCTCTTTGACAAAGCGCAGTGCATCCGCCTGATAGAGCGCCGACTCGCGGTCATACTCCGCCGAGCGGCCCCGTTGCCACCCTTTGGCCATCATCTGCTCGATAATATCCGCTTGAAAATTGCGTTCTGCCGTCGTGTCGGTGGTCATCGCATATCCTTGATATTTTTATTCTTTATCTTGTGCCAGACGCTGTTTGGCACTCTCTGTTGCGTGATGCAGTTTCTGCTTCAACAGCTCGATAGGGGGTAAGACGGTGAGGTACTCGGCCACATGAATGCCCGACTTGTCGAGCTCCAGCAGCTCGATCTGCTCCTGCTTCTTGCTGCTGCACAGAATGATGCCAAGGGGCGGCAACTCGTCGGCTTCTTGCTCATATTTTTGCAACCAGCGTAGGTAGAGCTCCATCTGGCTTTTGTGGGCGTGCCTGAACTTCTCGGTTTTCAAGTCGATGGCCACCAGTCGCTTCAACTTGCGGTTGTAGAACAGCAGATCGATATAGAAGTCATCTTCATCGATCTGGATCCGCTTCTGCCGTGCGACAAAGGTAAAGCCGGCCCCCATCTCCAGCAGGAAGTGCTCGATATCCCGCAGGATCGCATCTTCGAGATCCTTTTCCAGATAACGGTCACTCAAGTCGAGAAAGTCGAGCAGATAGGGATCTTTGAGCAGCAGGCTCTGGTTTACCCGACCCTGATCGCGCAGCAGGTCGAGCTCGGCCCTGATGGTCTGCTCGGGCTGTTTCGAGATGGCGGTGCGCTCAAACAGCAGCGAGCCGATCCGCTCATCCAGAGTGCGGGTTGACCATCCTTCACCGACCGCCATCTGACGGTAGAAGTCACGTTTGAGCGGATCATCGATATAGATCAGGGTCTTGATATGGGTCCAGCTCAATTCTCTCCGCAGTGCGGAGACAATCTCGGGATCGGCGATGCTCTCGGCAAATCGCATGCAGTGGCGCAACTGCTGGGTGCTCCACCCCTTGCCAAACTGCGCCGTCAACTGGCGGGCCAGCGAACTCACCACTTGCTTGCCATAATCGGCCCGCTCACCGCCGAGCACTTCCCGGTTGATCCGCTGCCCCACCTGCCAGTAGAGCAGGGTCAGCTCGCTATTGACCGCCACCGCCGCCCGCTGTTTGGCCCCGGCGATAATGGCGATCACCTCCTGCGCCAGAGGGAGCGATGGCGTTGTCATAGACTGGTCTCCTGAGTGGCGTGACAGACCTGCGAGGTGGGGGCCTGCCACTGCCGTACATCAATCTTGCCGGTAACGGCGGCGGAAATCAGGGCTGTGCGGCGCTCTTGCAGTAATTGAATTTGTTGCTTAGATTGGCTTTCTATTTTGTCTATTTTTTCTATTGCCACATCCAAATGTTTCATGATAGCCCATCGTTCAGCTTTGGGCGGAATAACTAATGGTGTTTCTTTAATATTGCTAGACGATATAGATGCAAGATTGGTACTTTGCTTTGCAACAGAATAAAAATAATACTTTGCATAAATGGCACTGGTTAGCCAACTCAACCAGTCTGATTCAATACCCGTCACACGAATAGAGAACACATGATTCTGATGTATACAGGGTGATATCACCCCTGGCCACACAGCACCTCTTCCTAATTTGTCATTATCACCGCCCTCATTCATTAGAACATCACCGACTCTGAGTGAATAACGTTCTAACTCATGAGGCTCAATATCTATTTCATACACATCATTAAGATCTAAATACCCATCTTGGACATTAGCAACACGTAACATAGGCACAGAAACTCTACGCTTCCCTGTTAAATCTTTACCTTTAGGAATTCCTGATTGGATCGTAGCTGTATGTTTTAATCGCCTTACAAACCAATGTTCTGGAATATCGCCCAACCAAGTAACGCCTGAGTCTTTCATCGGCACATTCGGGTTTAACCCTTTAGTTACAGCATGGCTAATCACTGCCTGACGCTTTTCTTTCAATAAATTAATCAGCTGTTTCTGCTGTTCAAGCAATGCATCAATCTTGGTCGTTTCATAATCAAGAAAACTGGTTATACGGGCCCGCTCACTTTCATCATCAGGAATCGAGAACTGGCAGTTACCAAGATGCTCTTGAGTCATGCTTGGCAAAGCGGTATTTGTGGCATAACGACCGAACTGAATTGTCAATGCCAAATAGTATAGATATTTCGCATCAATTCCTTTGTGCATTTCGGTGTAGTACATAGTATCCACAGTCCAAAATGGCTCATTGATGTACAGCGGTTTGTCGATAGTCCCCTTGCGGCCCAACAACACAGAGGGCTGGTCATACATGAACTCCGTGGCGTAAGCAAATTGACCACCCGACCCCATAACCGGAAAACCTGAGTCTGATTGAACCAACTTGAAATCCTGACCATTTTTTATGGTTGCCAGATACTTTAATCGACACACTTTCCAGTGGGCTGGAATATTACCCAACCACTCAACGCCAGAGTTTTTATACTCTGGATAGGCGGTATATTTCATGCTGGAGGTGGCATTACCCATTACGAATGCACCTCTTGCAGCAGACGCATAATATCGGCACTCACCCGATCCAGTTCGGCATCGATGACGGCCAGCGCGCGGGGGGGCTGATAGACATAGAAGTGGCGGTTAAAGGGGAGCTCGTAACCGACGACGCCGATCTCGCCATCCTGCCCGTCCCGCTTGTCGGCATTGATCCAGGCATCGGCCACATGGGGCTGCACTTCCCGCTTAAAGTACTCCTCTATCAGCGTGACGGTATTGCGGTCGGGGTCGAGGGGAATATTCTCGTAGTCCCGCAGATCGCTGTCCTGCTCATACTCCACCACCTTGCCCTGATAGTGCTTGAGCGACCCCGCGTAGGCAAAGGCTCCGTAGAGCGGCTGGGGCTCCTCTTTCACCACCTTGCTCACCACGGGCTCGGCCGCCGGGTTTTTCCAGCTGATAGCCTCGATAAACTGTTTCTTCTCTTTGGCATCGAGCTTGACACCGCTGCTCTGCAGGGCCTTTTTCAGCGCCAGCTCGAACCGGTTGAAATCATCACATTGGGCGGTGCCGAGTGCCGCCTGCAAGGCCTCTGTCTTATCCATCAGGGCGCGCTGGCTCTGCCACAGGGAGGGGGCCAGCAGCTCCTTGACCTGCTTCTCCTTGAGCTCGGGGAAGTCTGCCTTGATCAGGGCTCGTACCTCGGCTTCGACCTCGCTCAGTGAGCCATAACCGTCATCAGCCCAGGTGGTGCCAAATTTCTCATATACCGCCATCATCGCGCCGTTGAATGGCTTAGGGGCAAAACGCAGCGAGGCGATGGCCTCGTCACTGACGGCGACCGAGAGGCGCAGCGGTCGCTCTATGGTGACCCGTCGATAACCGAAGCGATGAGTGTCAAAGATTTTGCTGGTGAGCGGCTTGCCGCTCTCGGTCAGGGTATCGATGGCGACAAAGTCGCCAAAGTTGCGGGTGATGGCGGCGATCTCGTCATCGCTCAGTACATTGCGCTTGGAACCAAGGGATTTGCGCATCTTGCTGCCAAGGGTGGCGCCGTTGATCAGCTGCACCTTGCCCTGGCGCTCGGCTTTTTTCTTGTTGCTCAGCACCCAGATATAGGTGGCGATACCTGTGTTGTAGAACATGTCGGTCGGCAGGGCGATGATGGCCTCCAGCAGATCCGACTCAAGAATAAAGCGACGGATCTCGCTCTCGCCGCTGCCAGCCCCGCCGGTGAAGAGAGGGGAGCCGTTGAGAATGATGCCGATCCGCCCGCCGTCGGTCACGCTGCCATCAAGGGCATGGGTATCACGCATCTTGCTGACCAGATGCAGCAAAAACAGCAGGGAGCCGTCGGAGACACGAGGCAGGCCGGGGCCAAAACGACCGGCAAACCCTTTCGCACTCTCTTTTTTGATCTCCTCTTCAATCTTCTTCCAGTCCACCCCAAACGGCGGATTGGAGAGCATGTAATCAAACTTGTCGCCGGGCAGTTGGTCGTTGGAGAGGGTATTGCCGAGCTTGATGCGGCTGACATCCTGCCCCTTGATCAGCATGTCTGCCTTACAGATGGCATAGGATTCGGGGTTGAGCTCCTGACCAAAGGCACGCATGACCGCCTTGGGGTTGAGTTCGTGCACATACTCCATCCCCGATGAGAGGAAGCCCCCCGTGCCCGCTGTCGGGTCGTAAATGGTGCGAATAATCCCCTCTGTGGTCAGCGCCTCGTCATCTTCCATAAAGACCAGCGAGGTGGTGAGCCGCACTATATCGCGCGGGGTGAAGTGCTCACCGGCAGTATCGTTGGAAGATTCGGCAAAGCGGCGGATCAGCTCTTCAAACACCAGCCCCATCTCGTGGTTGGAGATGGCGGCTGGGCTAAGGTCAGTGGTGGCAAACAGCTTCACCACCTTGAACAGCAGGTTGGCATCTTCCAGCAGGGCGATAAATTCATCGAAGTTGAAGTGCTCGAAAATCTCCCGCGCATCTTTCGAGAAGGAGTGAACATAGTGCTCCAGGTTGGCCTTGATCCCGTTTTGCCCCATCTTGGCCAGATCCATCGGCGAGGTGTTGAAGAAGGCCAGCCCCTCGGGATTGGCCTTGCTCCGGGTCGCGCGCAGTAAGAGCTTCTCCTGCGCCTCTTCCGACAATTTCATCGTGCTGACCCGCTGATGCTCCGCTACCACGGCATCCTTGGTGGGGGCCAGCACGCACTCGAGGCGGCGCAATAGGGTGAAGGGCAGTATCACCCGTCCATACTGGGATTGTTTGAAATCACCGCGAAGCAGATCGGCGACCGACCAGATAAAGGCTGCAGTCTGGGAAAAGTTGTGGTTGGTCATCTTGTCTTCCAAAAAACATTCGAATCGATTGTCTTGACGGCAAAGCACTCGTAAGAAGGCCGACATCTGGTACGACTTTCCTGGCAGCGAGAGCATTTTGGTGCAACAGGCATTTCACTCCAGCTCGTGAACATCATGACGCCATCGAGGGGTTGGCTCATGTTGGGAACAAAAGCAGAGAAAGAGGGGCTTATTCTGCCATGAGTGGAGGGAGGTGGACCATGCTATCGACCATCAAAATGGAAGCCCCCGGGTGGCGGGGGCTGGTGCATCGATGAGGGAGATCACTCGATGTTCTGGATCTGCTCGCGCATCTGCTCGATGAGCACTTTCAACTCGACGGCGGACTGGGTCACCTCGGCGTTGATCGACTTGGAGCCCAGCGTGTTCGACTCGCGGTTGAACTCCTGCATCATGAAGTCGAGGCGACGGCCACAGGCGCCACCCTTCTTCATGATCTTGTTGGTTTCGCTGATGTGCATCTCCAGACGATCCAGCTCTTCGGCCACGTCGATCTTCTGGGCCAGCAGCACGATCTCCTGCTCGATGCGGGCCGGATCCAGCTCCACCTTGGCTTCGGCCAGGCGGTCGGCGAGCTTCTGGCGCTGCCACTCGATGATTTGCGGCAGGTGCTCGCGCACCTTCTTCACTTCCACCTGGATGCCGTCCAGGCGCTGTTCGATCAGCGCCTTGAGGTTGGCCCCTTCGCTGGCGCGGGAGGCGAGGAAATCTTCCATGGTCAGATCGAAACCGCCGAGCAGCTCGGTGGCGACCACGTCCATGTCCTGCTCGGCGGCAGCCATGACCCCCGGCCAGCGCAGCACGTCCACCGGATTGAGCTGACCTTGGCCCGCCTCTTTCATCACCCAGTTGGCGCTGTCGATGATGAGTTTGGCCAGCTCTTCATTGATGTGCTGCTGGCTGGCAGCGGCCTGGGCGGCCTCGAAGCGCAGGTTGCACTCCACCTTGCCGCGCTGCAGCTTGGCGCGGAAGCGCTCACGCAGAACCGGCTCCAGGCTGCGCAGTTGTTCCGGCAGGCGAATGTAGGTCTCCAGATAGCGCTGGTTGACCGAACGAATTTCCCAAACGGCTGTGCCCCAGTCGCCCTTGAGTTCCTTGCGGGCGTAGGCGGTCATGCTGTGAATCATTGATTGTTCCGGGCTTGATGAAGTGTGCGGCCAGTATACTCAGCCAGGCCTGCTCAGTCAGCCGACGAGGTGGTTTTAGCGGCTGATATTTGAGTAGCGATCGCTTATACTCCTGCGCCAATTCAGCCAGCCCAGAGGTCAGTCCCATGTCCCGTCCCAGCGATCGCAGCGCCGCCCAGGTGCGTCCGGTAACCATCACCCGCCACTTCACCAAGCATGCTGAAGGGTCCGTGCTGGTGGAATTCGGCCACACCCGCGTGCTCTGCACCGCCAGCGTCGACACCAGCGTGCCGCGCTTCCTCAAAGGCAAGGGGCAGGGGTGGGTCACTGCCGAGTACGGCATGCTGCCGCGCTCCACCCACTCCCGGATGAACCGCGAAGCGGCCTCCGGCAAGCAGAGCGGCCGCACCCTGGAGATCTCCCGTCTGATCGCCCGCTCCCTGCGCGCGGCGGTAGACTTGAGTGCCCTGGGCGAGCACACCATTACCGTTGACTGCGACGTGTTGCAAGCCGACGGCGGTACCCGTACCGCCGCCATCACCGGTGCCTGCGTGGCGCTGGTGGATGCGCTGAACTGGATGGTGGAGAAGGGGCTGATCAAACAGAGCCCGCTCAAGCAGATGATCGCAGCCGTCTCCGTCGGCATGTTCGAAGGGGAGGCAATCTGCGATCTGGAGTACATCGAGGACTCCGCCGCCGAGACCGACATGAACGTGGTGATGACCGAAGATGGTCGCATCATCGAGGTGCAGGGCACCGCGGAGGCCGAACCCTTCACCCACGAGGAGCTGCTGGCCATGCTGGCCCTCGCCAAGGGCGGCATCGCCGACATCATTGCGCTGCAGAAGCAGTCGCTTGCCTGATACCAGGACCTGTTGATGTTTCGGCACAAGTCGCGTTGCAGTGTCAAAGGATGCCAGGCTAGGCGCAGGATGCCGCCAATGGTTATTCCCTTGGCAAGTCCTGCAACAACGCATGGCATCCTTTGCCACGCAACCCGTAGGGACGGGTCTGTTTTTGTGCATAACGTCGTTATTCGATGCCTCGTTTGGATTACCAAACTTCGCATCTCATGCCTAGTTCTGCGCAAAAACCGACTCCGTCGCGGCTGTGACGAAGCGTCAACAGATCCTGCAAACGCGGCACTGTCCGCGTTTTTTTATACCCCCACACAAGACAACGACAAGCCAAGCAAGGAGCCAGAATGAAAGCCTACCAGCGTCAATTTATCGAGTTCGCCCTGGAGAAGCAGGTCCTCAAATTCGGTGAATTTACCCTGAAATCCGGTCGTAAAAGCCCCTACTTCTTCAACGCCGGCCTGTTCAACAGCGGCCGCGATCTGGCCCGTCTCGGCCGCTTCTATGCCGCCGCCCTGATGGATGCCGGCATCGAGTTCGATGTGCTGTTTGGCCCGGCCTACAAGGGGATCCCCATCGCCTCCGCCACCGCGGTGCAGCTGGTGGAGCAGCACGACGTGGACGTGCCCTGGTGCTTCAACCGCAAGGAGGCCAAGGATCACGGCGAGGGCGGCAATCTGGTGGGCAGCCCGCTCAAGGGGCGCATCATGCTGGTGGACGATGTCATCACTGCCGGCACCGCCATCCGCGAATCTATGGATCTGATCCAGGCCAACGGCGCCTCCCTGGCTGGCGTGCTGATCGCGCTGGACCGTCAGGAGAAGGGCAAGGGCGAGCTCTCCGCCATTCAGGAAGTGGAGCGTGACTACGGCGCTCACATCATCGCCATCATCCAGATGAGCGACTTGATCCAGTATCTGGAAGAGAAGCAGGCCGAGCAGCCGGAGCTGGCGGCGCAACTGGCCGCCATGAAGGCTTACCGCGCCCAGTACGGTATTTGACGACCCGGTTTCCCCCTCATCCCCGACCCTTCTCCCGCGAGTGGAGAAGGGAGCAGATCGGCATGCAGCCGAGCCCGTCAACGGCGCCCAACGGCGCCGTTTTTTATTTTCACAAAAAGTCGGTGCGCTCACTTGAGCTTGCCCTTACAGTAAAGGTTAAGGTTTGGTCATTGGCGCGGGTTTCGGCCGACGGGTTCCGGGGAGGAACAACATGACCACTCATCTTCAATCACCCATTCATTTGCAGTTGCCGCTCAGCGGCATGAGCTGCGCCAACTGCGCCGGCCGCATCACGACCGCCCTCAACAAGCTCGACGGGGTATCGGCCACCGTCAACTTCGCACTGGAGCAAGCCGCCATCGAGCTGGCCAGCCCTGATCGTTTGCCGGCGGTGCTGGAGAGCATCCAGGCGCAGGGTTACGACTACGGCAGCGAGACCATATTGTTTCAAATCACCGGCATGACCTGTGCCGGTTGCTCGGCCCGTCTGAACAAGATGCTGGCGGCGCTGCCCGGCGTCATCTCCGCCGACGTCAACTTCTCCATCGAGCAGGCCCGGATCGTGCTGGTACCCGGGATGCAGACGCCCGCGGCCCTGCGCGAGCAGATCGAGGCCCTCGGCTTTGGCGCCCAACTGGCGCAGGGCTCGGCCAGCGGCCGCCGCCAGCAGTTGCTGGAGCGGGAAGCGCAGGAGGCCGCCAGCGCCCGTCAGGCGCAAACCCGGGTCATCGTCTCGACTTTGCTGACGTTGCCGCTGCTGGTGGGGATGCTGGCCATGGCCGGGTTGTTCCCCTGGCATCTGCCCGCCTGGCTGGAGCTGCTGCTCGCCACCCCGGTGCAGTTCTGGATCGGGGCCCGCTTCTATCGCGGCGCCTGGCTTGCCATCAAGAACCGCTCCGCCAACATGGATGTGCTGGTGGCCACCGGCACCAGTGCCGCCTACTTCTACAGTCTCTATCTGTTGTTGACGCTGGGGATGGCTGCCAGCGGCAAGCTCTATTTCGAGGCGAGCGCCATCATCATTACCCTGATTTCGTTGGGAAAACTGCTGGAGGCTCGGGCCAGACGCAGCACCCAGTCCGCCATTCGCGAACTGATGGCGCTGCGGCCGGAAACCGCCACCGTCTGGCGTGGCGAGAGTTGGCAGAGCGTCGCCATCGATGAGGTGCTGCGCGGTGATCGGCTGCGGGTGCTGGTGGGTGAGCGGGTGCCGGTGGACGGCAAAATCGTGAGCGGCGAGAGCGAGCTGGACGAGTCGATCCTCACCGGTGAGAGCCTGCCGGTGCTGCGCAGTGCGGGCGACAAGGTGCTGGGCGGTGCCATCAACCGCTCCGGCGTGCTGGAAATTGAAGCCACTACGGTGGGGGAGGACTCCAGCCTCAGCAAGATCATCGCACTGGTGGAGAACGCCCAGATGGGCAAGGCGCCGCTGCAACAGCTGGTGGACAAGATCTCTGCCGTGTTCGTGCCGGTGGTGATGGCCATCGCCCTATTCACCCTGCTGGTGTGGTACGCCATCAGTAACGACTTCGGTCAGGCGCTGCTGGCGGCGGTGGCCGTGCTGGTCATCGCCTGCCCCTGTGCGCTGGGGCTGGCCACACCGGCGGCCATCGTCACCGGTACCGGGGTGGCGGCGCGCCACGGCATTCTGATCAAGGATGTCGATACCCTGCAGAAGGCCCACGCCATCAAGGCGTTGATCTTCGACAAGACCGGTACCCTGACCCAGGGCCGGCCGGTGCTGGCCAGCTGGAGTGGCACAGCCGAGCAGCTGCGCCTCGCTGCCGCTCTGCAGCAGGCGAGCGAACACCCGCTGGCGCTGGCCATGCGCGAGGCGGTCGACAAGGAGACTACGCTGCCCCAGCCGGAGGCGGTGGAGGTGCGGGTCGGTGCCGGTATTGTCGGTCAGGTCGCCGGTCATACGGTCGCCATCGGCAATGCCAGTCTGCTGGCCCAGCTCGGCATTGAGGTGCCCGCGCAGGATAAACAGCCTGCCGACGGCGCGACCCGGGTCTGGGTGGCCATCGACGGCGTGGTGGCTGGCATTGCGGCGCTGGCCGATACCCTGCGCCCGGAGAGTCCGGATGCCATCGCCACCCTGCGCCAGCGCGGCATCGCCAGCTGGCTGGTGAGCGGTGATGCGCCGGCGCCGGTGGCCCATATCGCCGCCAAGCTGGGGCTGGACGGGGCCTTTGACTCCGTGCTGCCAGCCGGCAAGGTGGAAAAAGTCGAGGCGCTGCGGGCGCAAACCAGCGGGCTGGTCGCCATGGTGGGGGACGGGGTGAACGATGCCCCTGCGCTGGCTGCGGCGGATGTGGGCATCGCCATGGGCTCCGGCTCCGACGTGGCGATGGAGACCGCCGCCATCACGCTGATGCGCTCTGATCCGCGACTGGTGGCCGATGCCATCGACATCTCGGCGGCGACCTGGCGCACCATCCAGCAGAACCTGTTCTGGGCCTTCGTGTTCAACATCATCGGCATTCCGCTGGCGGCGCTGGGTTACCTCAGCCCCGAGCTGGCGGGGGCGGCCATGGCCCTGAGCAGCATCACAGTTTTGAGCAATTCCCTGTTACTGAAACGCTGGCAACCGCGGGCGCTCGCCCATGCCAGCCACCATGTCAGCACTGAATCGAACCGTTAAGGAGTCATCCATGAACATCAGCAAGGTAGCCAAGGCGACGGGACTGACCGCCAAGACCATCCGCTACTACGAGAGCATCGGCCTCATCTCGGCGCCGGTGCGCAGCGACAACGGCTACCGCAGTTACACCGACTCGGCCCTGCGCGAGCTGCGCTTCGTCAAACGGGCACGGGAGACCGGCTTCAATCTGGAGGAGTGCCAGGAGCTGCTGGCGCTCTATCGGGATGAGCACAGAACCAGCGCTCAGGTGAAGAAGCTGGCCCAGGAGAAAATCGTCGATCTGCGCTCCCGCATCGCCGGTTTGCAAGCCATGCTCAGCGCCCTCGAGGAGGTGGTGAGCTGCTGTCACGGAGATGCGAATCCCCAGTGCCCCATCCTCGACGAGCTGGAGAAAGGGTGAGGGAGGGCTGCGCCATTCGACCCTGCAGAAAAGGGTCTGTCGGGGCCTGTGCGGGAGAGGACGCGCTGAGTGGCAGCTTAATAGCGGTCGATTGATTGTTGAGCAGGAAAGGGGAGTGTTAAACTGTGCGGCTCTTGTACAGGGAGTACCCAGTTGACACAGAGTGTGAAATATCAGGTGCGGCGGGCCATCATGGTCCAGCTCTATACCCACGCCTCCTTCAGCCTGCCTTGCCTGGGGCTGCTGGCGATCAGCTGGAGCCTGCTGTTCCACGATTACCTGCCGGCCAGCGAGTCGCTGGGCTGGCTCGGTCTGGTCCTGCTGCTGTTGCTGGGGCGCTGGTGGCATTTGCGCTGGCGCCAGCCCAGGCTGGCGGAGCTTCCGCTGCCGGTGCTCGAGCGCGAGCTCTTTGTCGGGGTGACCATCACCTCCATCATCTGGGCACTGGGCGTGCTGCTCTATATGGACAAGCTGCCCGACACCTATCGTGCCGCCATGATGATGCTCTCCAGCCTGATCCTGACCGGCAGCGCCATCATGCTGTTCGGCAGCCGTCGTACCCTCTATGGGGCCGTGCTGCCCCTCGGGTTTGCCATGTTGTTCGAGCTCAGTGGCGGCAACACCCAGGAGCGTATCGTCTCCTGCATGCTGGCGGGGTATCTGTTCGTCTTTCTGCCCACCCTGCTGCGGCGCCTGCGGCGGGATCAGGTGGCCTCTCTCTACCACAGTTTTTCCAATGCGGATCTGGTGGCCGAGCTGAAGGCGGTCTCCGAGCACCTCAAGCTCACGTCCCGCCTCGACGGTCTGACCGGCATCGCCAACCGGGCCCATCTCGACGACTCCCTGGCGCGCGCCTGGCGTCGCTGCCACCGTGCCAGGGCGCCTCTTTCTCTGGTGCTGGTGGATGTGGACTACTTCAAGCAGTTCAATGATCACTATGGTCACCAGGTGGGGGACCAGTGCCTGCAACAGGTGGCGAGCCTGCTGGCCGAAGTGCTGCGGCGGGAAGACGATCTCGCTGCCCGTTACGGCGGAGAGGAGTTCGCCCTGCTGCTGCCCTGCACCACCTTGCAGGGGGCGATGCAGATCGCCGAGCAGGTGCGTACCTCGTTGCGAGCCCTCGGCATTCCCCACCACAAATCCCGGGTCTCGGGGCGGGTCAGTTGCAGCTTCGGGGTGGCGACCCTGGTGCCGGATCAGCATCACTCCATTGCCGAGCTCATCCAGAAAGCGGATGCGGCCCTCTATCAGGCCAAGCATAATGGCCGGGATCGTATCGAAGTAGCCTTGATGGGTAAGGTTGCCTGAGTTTCACAAGACAGATTAAAGAGGTCGTCTATGCAATGTCATCGTATCGAAGAGCTGCTGGAACTGCTGCAGCCTGCCTGGATCAAGGAGCAGGATCTCAGCCTGGTGCAGTTTGTTGCCAAACTGGCCGAGGAGGCGGGATTTGACGGTCCCCTGTCCGCACTGACCGACGACATGCTGATCTACCACCTCAAGATGCGGGAATCCGACAAGCAGGCGATGATCCCGGGGCTGGCCAAGGATCACGTGCCCGACTTCAAGGAGGCCCTG
This sequence comes from Aeromonas sp. ASNIH8, assembly GCF_002919855.1. Taxonomy (NCBI): domain Bacteria; kingdom Pseudomonadati; phylum Pseudomonadota; class Gammaproteobacteria; order Aeromonadales; family Aeromonadaceae; genus Aeromonas; species Aeromonas sp. ASNIH8. The sequence goes on from NZ_PQLN01000018.1 coordinate 38,582, forward strand.
CTCAAGGCACGCGGCATCAAGTAATCCGGGCGTCACATCGCCATCAGAGAAAGGTTTCAAGAGAATCTGTGAAAAGGCGCATAGTCAACTGGCTATGGGCCTTTTTTGTTGCCTGAAATTGCGACGGGACTCGAACTATAGATACATTTAACCCACACAATTAGCAGGTTGTTTAAGATATAATCGCTTTCATAACAATATGAGTGGAGCGATGTGCTGCAATGGCCGACAAGGACAAGATCGACATCAAGGATGTGACCGGTGACGTCACCGGGACCTTCAATCCCAACACCTTCAAGGCGGGAGATGACAGGTTCAACCCCGGCAACCGCATCTATGTCCGCTCCCAGACTGGCTACTGGCAGCGGGTGCGCAAGGCCATGGGCTGGTTCTTCGTCGCGCTCTTTGTTCTCCTGCCCTGGTTGCGTTATGACGGCCGTCAGGCGGTGCTGTTCGATCTGGAGCACCAGCAGTTCCATATCTTCGGTGCCACCATCTGGCCGCAGGATCTCACCCTGCTGGCCTGGGTCTTCATGATCGCGGCCTTCGCCCTCTTCTTCGTGACCACCTTCCTGGGCCGGGTCTGGTGCGGCTATCTCTGTCCCCAGACGGTGTGGACCTTCCTGTTCATCTGGTTCGAGGAGAAACTGGAAGGGGCCGCCAACAAGCGTCGCAAGCTGGATGCGGCACCCTGGAGCGGCGAGAAGCTGGCCCGGAAGGGCGCCAAGCACCTGGCCTGGATCCTGCTGTCGCTGGGCACGGGGCTGACCTTCGTCGCCTACTTCCAGGATGTCTTCCACCTGGTACCCGATTTCTTCACCCTGCAGGCGGGAGGCTGGGTCATCTTCTGGGTGCTGTTCTTTGCCGCCTGCACCTATGGCAACGCCGGCTGGATGCGCGCCATCATGTGTATCCACATGTGCCCCTATGCCCGATTCCAGTCCGCCATGTTCGACAAGGACACCTACATCGTCGGCTATGACAGCCAGCGTGGCGAGACCCGCGGCGCCCGTGGTCGCAAGGCCGATCCCAAGGCCCTGGGGCTGGGGGACTGCATCGACTGCGACCTCTGCGTGCAGGTCTGCCCGACCGGCATCGACATCCGTGACGGTCTGCAGTACGAGTGCATCAACTGCGGCGCCTGTGTCGACGCCTGCGACCAGACCATGGAGCGGATGGGGTATCCGAAGGGGCTCATCAGTTACACCACCGAGCACAAGCTGGCCCACAGTGAAACCCAGGTAGCGCGGCCCAAGCTGATTGGCTATGGCCTGGTGATGGTCGTCATGCTGGGGGTCTTCGTCTATAACGCCATGTCCATCATGCCCATGGGGCTCGATATCCTGCGGGATCGCAACCAGCTGTTCCGGGAAAACAGTGAAGGGCTCATCGAGAACACCTATACCCTGAAGATCCTCAACAAGACCCTGAACTCCCAGACCTACCGGCTGGACGTGGAAGGGCTGCCGGAGTACCAGTGGTTCGGACCCCGCGAGGTGACCCTGAAGGCGGGCGAGATCTATACCCTGCCGGTGAGTCTGGCGGTGGATCCCTTCAACCTGAAGCGCCCCACTCTGGACGTCCAGTTCGTGCTCAAGCGGGAAGGCGCGGCGCCGGATGACAGCAAGGGGACCTTGCGCCAACCGAGCAAGTTTATCAGCAGGTTGTGACGGCAAGGCGCACCGCCATGCACGGCAACGGCAGACAGTGGTGATAGAATGGGGCGCAACAGCGCCCCTTTTCTATGGTGGATGACATGCGTTTCAACTATTCCGACCTCAATCCCGATCTCATCATGGATGCCATCGATCTCAGCGGCTTGCGCATCGACTCCGGCCTTATCGAGCTCAACAGTTACGAGAACCGCGTCTATCAGTTCCAGGATGAGGATCGCCGTCGCTACGTGGTGAAGTTCTACCGCCCCGGTCGCTGGAGCCGGGCCCAGATCCTGGAAGAGCACGCGTTTGCCGCTCGCCTCTGTGAAGCTGAGATCCCGGTCGCCGCTCCCATTGCCTTTGCCGGCGAGACCCTGCTGGAGCATCAGGGCTACCCGTTTGCCATCTGGCAGAGCGTCGGGGGGCGTCAGTTCGAGGTGGACAACCTGGACCAGCTGGAGTGGGTGGGGCGTTACCTCGGTCGCATCCACAGCGTCGGTGCCAGCCATGCCTTTCATCACCGGGTTCCGCTGGATGTGGAGAGCATGCTGCACGAGCCGCGTCAGTTGCTGGCGGCAGGCGAGTGGTTGCCGAGCGGGCTGGCCAAGTCCTTCTTCGGGGTGCTGGACGAGCTGATCCGGCACGTATGCGACGCCATGACCCTGGATGTGGCGCGCATCTCCCTGCATGGGGACTGCCACCCGGGCAACATCCTGTGGCGTGACGGCCCCCTGTTTGTCGACCTCGACGATTGCCGCACCGGCCCTGCCATCCAGGATCTCTGGATGATGCTGAACGGGGAGCGTCATGAGCAGCAGATCCAGCTCGATACCCTGCTGGCGGGGTATGAGGAGTTCATGGAGTTCGACCCGCGGGAGCTGGCGCTCATCGAGCCGCTGCGCGCCATGCGCATCGTCCACTACATGGCCTGGCTGGCAAGACGCTGGGAAGATCCCGCCTTCCCCCGCCACTTCTCCTGGTTCAACACCGAACACTACTGGCGCCAGCAGATTGCGACCCTGCATGATCAGCTCGAGGCATTGAAGGCCCCGCCGCTCAGCCTGATGCCGCAGTGGTAGGGGCGCGAACCCGGCAGATCGCCACGCCACGGGGCGTCCGTTGGTGGTGTCGCCCGCACCATTGCCACAGCGGCAAGGTGCCCGTGGGAGGCGGGATGGCGGTCCCGCCTGTCTGCCTTTGCCATTGACGGCACGAGGGTGAGGCAATAGGCTTGGACTGCTTCGGTTCGCCGGGCGTGCCTCACAGTGATCCCTTAACAGGAAACGTCATGAAAAAAGTACTATTTTTCCTCGCTGCCATGCTGATGATCCCCATGGTTCACGCCGCCCCGCAATTCAAGGAAGGTGTCAACTATGACGTGGTCAGCCAGACCGGCAGCGCCCAGCCGGAAGTGATGGAGTTCTTCTCCTATTTCTGCCCGCACTGCGCCAAGTTCGAGCCGATTGCCGAGGATCTGAAGAAGAGCCTGCCGGAAGGCGTGCCGATGAAGAAGAACCCGGTGGCCTTCCTGGGCCGTGAAATGGGCCCCGAGATGCAGCGTGCCTACGCCGTCGCCAATCTGCTGAACGTGGAAGGCAAGCTGACCCCGGCCATCTTCGACAAGATCCACACCCAGCGCCAGATCCCCCAGAGCCGCGCCGACGTGAAGCAGGTCTTCGTGGACAATGGCGTGCCGGCCGAGGAGTTCGACGGTGCCGTCGACAGCTTCGCCGTCTCCGGCATGGTCTCCCAGTTCGATCGCAACACCGAGAGCTACAATGTGCGCGGTGTGCCGGCCTTCCTGGTCAACGGCAAATACATGGTGAAGATTGAATCCATCACTTCCCAGGAGCAGTTCAACCAGCTGGTGAAATTCCTGCTGGCCAAGAAGGACTGATCATTCCTGAGTCGATACAAAAGCCCGCCGGTGCAAACCGGCGGGCTTTTTGTTTGGCATCTCGCGGGCCTGACTCAGACCCCGACGTGGAAGGCCTGCTTGAGGTTGCGAATGAAGTCCGCATCCCGGCAGAGGGTCTTGCCCGGGCTGTCGGAGATCTTGGCAACCGGGCCGCCGTTGCACTCAATCAGCTTGAACACGATGTTCATCGGGCTGACGCCGGGCAGATCGCAGGTGAGCTTGGTGCCGATGCCGAAGCTGGTGTTGATGCGGCCGCGGAAGTGGCGCAGCAGCTCGACGGCCTTGTCGAGGTTGAGCCCATCGGAGAAGACCAGCGTCTTCTCGGCAGGGTCGATGCCGAGCCGCTGATAGTGGCTGATGGCCTTCTCGCCCCACACCACGGGATCACCGGAGTCGTGGCGCAGCCCCTGGTAGCGGCTCGCCAGCTCGAAGTCGAAGTCACGCAGGAAAGCATCCATGGTGATGCAGTCGGTGAGCGCGATACCGAGGTGGTTGGTGAATTCGTCCAGCCAGCTGGTGAGGGCGGCGCGCTGGCTGAGCTCCAGCGGGAAGCCGAGCTGCTGGTGGGCCTGGAACCACTCGTGAGCCTGGGTACCCACCGCCGGCAGGCCGTACTTCTGGGCCAGCAGGTAGTTGCTGGTGCCGCGAAACGCCGGCAGCCGCTCCTTGAGGCGATCCACCACCGCATCCTGCACCGCGAGGGAGAAACGGCGTCGGGTGCCGAAGTCGATGAGGTTGAAATCCTGCATCTCTTCCCGGCTCAGCTCCCGCTCCAGCTTGTCGATCTTCTGATCGAGCCGCTCCAGCGCCTGAGTGACGCCGAACTGGGGGTAGCGGAAGCGGTTTCGCATCTCGCTGATGATGGCGAGCACCGGGATCTCCCACAGGATCACATCCTGCCAGGGGCCCTCGACCCGCACGTTGATGCGACCATCCTGTTCGAACACCTTGAGCAGGGAGGCGTCCAGCGGCTTGCGGCGCAGGTGGTCCAGGTAGTCGGGCGTGAAGAAGGGGCGTTCGGCCAGGAAGTCGAGTTCGGACCGGGTCAGGCGCAGGGAGCCGGCGAGGCGCAGTTGTTCCTCGATCTGGCCCATCATGGGCAGCAGGTCTTCTTCGTTGCGGCTGTGGAACTCGGCGACGACGTCGGCATCCGGATAGCGATGGAACACCGCCTGCTGCATGTGCAGCTTGTAGGCATCGGTGTCGAGCAGGCTGTGGAGGATGGGAGGCATATCAGGCTCCTGTGATGAGTGCTGCGCGGGCAACGCACTCTGGCTGCATCTGTGACGGGTGGGCGCCGGTGTCGGGTGGGCAGTGGAAAATGGAAGGCATGTCAGGCATCCAGCAGGCGTTGAATGTCGGCCAGGGTCTGGGCCAGCTCAGCGCCGGCCTCGATCATCCGGGTGCGGGCCTGGTCGATTGTCTCGGGGTCGATGCCGCGGCAGGCGTCGAGGTGGACGATGACCCGGAAACCGGCGCGACGCAGTTGCAGCACGCTGGTCTTGACGCAGTAGTCGGTGGCGAGACCGCCGACCAGCACGGTAGTGACGCCGCGGGCTTGCAGAAACTCGATGAGCCCGGTGCTGCGCCGCTCTGCCAGGTCGTGATAGCAGGCGCCATAGGGATGCAGATCCGGCTCGACCCCCTTCCAGACGAAGAAGTCGTAGTCGATGGGGGAGGGCAGGCCGTCGAGCAGCTCGAACCCAGGTGTGCCGGGCACGCAGTGGGTCGGCCAGGTGAGATCGGCATTCGCCAGAGCAAGGGGTTGCAACATGGCGCCGGGTTCGGTCACCACCCAGGGGGCGTTCGCGGGGTGGGCATCCTTGCTGCCGGTTCGCAGGGTGGCGAGGGCAGCCTGGGCATTGAGCGCCGCCACTATGGTATCCCCGCCAGCGACGGGCAGCTCGTTCGGGCAGAGGGGGGTGAATCCCTTCTGCGCATCAATATCCAGGCTGGCGATGATTCCCATGGATGGCTCCTTCACATAATATTCTTGTGATATTATCTACCAAACATTATTAGAAGGCGAGCAGGTCGACCAGGATGCCGAGAATGAGTCTGGATATGGTGGTGCTGCGGTTGCGCGAGGAGCGGCTCGAGCTGCTTCTCGAGACCCGGGATCGCCCCCCCTTTGCCCACTGCTGGCAGTTGCCGGCCCTGCGCATCGACGAGACCCGGGATCGGGATCTGGACGCGGCTCGCCATCGCCTGCTGGCAGAGTGGGGGCTGGAGCACTGTTACAGCGAGCAGGTCTGTACCCTCGGCAACCTGGAACGGGATCCCCGCGGCTGGTCCACCACCCTGGTCTATCTCTGTCTGGCGGATCCCGATGGGGGGGCGGTGCGCGGTCGCTGGCATCCTCTGGACGATCTGCCCGGCCTGCAACTCGCCTTCGATCACGGCCAGCTGGTCGCCATGGGGCTGGAGCGGCTGCGCATCAAGAGCCGTTACAGCACCCTGCCGCTGCATCTGCTGGGGGCAGAATTCACCCTCTCCGAGGTGCAACGGGCGTTCGAGATCGTCCTGCAGACCCCCATGAACACGGCCGCATTTCGCAAGCGGCTCCACCGTGCCGACATCCTGGTGGACACAGGGCGCAAGCGCACCGGCAAGCAACGTCCCGCCATCCTCTATCGGCTGGAGACCCCCTGCTGCGTCATGTTCGATCAGGTGATGCACGGTGCGGAAGCATAAGCCGATGTCTGCGAAAGCCGGATTGTCGCCCCATAGCGGGTCTGGTGCACTGGCACCTCACACAGGAAGTGAAAGCATGGGAGAGACGGGAATGCACAAGGTGCTGGTGAGCGCCTGTCTGCTGGGGCAGCCAGTACGTTACGACGGCCAGAGCAAGGGGATTGTCAGCGACTGGCTGCAGGCGCTGGGAGCCGAGGGGCGGGCACTGGCCTTCTGCCCCGAAGTGGCGGGTGGCCTGCCGACGCCACGCCCCCCTGCCGAGCGCCAGGGGGAGCGGGTGGTCACCGAAAGCGGGCTGGATGTGACGGAGGAGTTCGATCGGGGCGCCGCCCTTGCGCTGGCCCTCTGTCAGCAGCAGGACATTCGCTTCGCCCTTCTGAAGGAGGGGAGCCCCTCCTGCGGCAGCGGTCGCATCTACAATGGCCGCTTCGAAGGGGTTTCACTGGCGGGAGAGGGCAAGACCACGGCTTTGCTGCGCCGCCATGGCATCGCGGTGTTCAGCGAGGATCAGCTGCCCGAGCTGGCCTCGGCGCTCGCCTTGGCTGCCTGCGGATCGGTCTGAGCCGCCGCATCGGCCGCCTGCCACTGCGCCAGCACCTCGTCTTTTTCCTTCCAGCGTGCATTCAGCCACTCCTGGAAACCGCGTTTGAACTGCTTGTCGTTGAAGTAGTCCCCCACCAGTTGCTCGTCCACCGGCAGCTCCTCGATCCGCACCCGGATGCGCTTCATCTTCCCCATCAGGAAATCCTTGAAGGGGGTGTCGGGGTTGTCCGGGTAGCTGATGGTGACGTTGATCAGGCTGTCGAACTGATCGCCCATGGCTGCCAGGGTGAAGGCGAGTCCTGCCGCCTTGGGGGGCATGAGATGGCGATAGCGGGAGCGGGCGGCCTCGCGCTTCTGATCGGTGAAGCGGGTCCCCTCCACGAAGTTGATGACAGTGGTGGGAATGTGGCGAAACTTCTCGCAGGCGTTGCGGGTGGTCTCGATATCCTTGCCCCGCAGATGCGGATTTCTTAACAGAAACTCTCTCGAATAGCGGCGCATAAAGGGCATGTCCAGCCCCCAGCAGGCGAGCCCCAGCAGCGGGATGTAAATGAGCTCGTGCTTCATGAAGAACTTGGGCACCGGCAGCCGATTGCGAAACAGGTGGCCGAGCACCACGATATCGGTCCAGCTCATGTGGTTGCTGATGATGAGATACCAGCCATCCTTGCGCAGCCGGGTATTGTCCTCAATCTGCCAGTCGATGCGGGTAGTGAGGCGGATCACCAGGGCGTTGCAACCGAGCCACAGGCCCATGAAGCGATTGTTGAGCCGGCTGCAGGCGCGACCAAAGGCCGGCACGGGCAGCAGCAGTTTGGCCAGAGAAACCAGCAGGATCAGGCTGGCACACAGGGCGGTAAACAGTATGGTCAGGCCGGCGCTGATGAACAGCACCAGGGGGCCCGGGAGCAGGTTTGGCATGAGTGTCTTACTGCGTCTTGTCCGCCAGCAGCTTATCCAGGGTCTGGTCCTTCTCGTGCCAGATCCCGTTCAACCACTGTTGAAACTCTTGTTGGAACTCGGGGTCATTGAAGTAATCCCCCACCAGATTGCGTTCGATCGGCAGAAAGCGGACCCGAACCTTGATCTCCTTGACCCGACCGCACATGAAGTCCCAGTAGCTGGGGACGCCGCCGGGATAGGCGATGGTCACATCCACCAGCTTGTGCAGTTGATCCCCCATGGCCGCCAGGGTGAAGGCGATACCCCCTGCTCTCGGGTGCAGCAGATGACGATAGGGTGCCCCTTGCCTGTCGTGCTTGCCGACGGTGAAGCGGGTCCCTTCCACGAAGTTCATCACACTCACCGGCATATGGCGGAAACGGGCACACGCCTTGCGCGTGGTTTCTATGTCTTTTCCCCTCAGATGCGGGTGCTTTTCCAGAAATTTTCGGGAATAACGCCGCATGAATGGGAAATCCAGCGCCCACCAGGCCAGACCGAGAAAAGGTACCCAAATCAGTTCTTTCTTGAGGAAAAACTTCAGGAAGGGGATTTTTTGATTAAAAATCCGCTGCAATACCAGTATGTCGACCCAGGATTGGTGGTTGGCAATCACCATATACCACTCATTCCGGCGCCCTTTGTCCACTCCGACCACATCGAAAGGGGTGTTGATGATGGTTTTCTGGATCAGATTGTTAAAACCTATCCAGTGGGTGGCGCAGCCGTCCAGGAGGGTGTTGCAGAGACGTCGCGCCCCCTTGAAGGGCAGCAGCAGCTTGATGAGGCCAAGCAGCAGGACGGGGACAAACCAGAACAGGGTGTTGATGAAATAGAGCAGGGTCGAGAGGCTGCCGCGCAGTCGCTCTATCAGCTTGTTGAGCATGGTGGAATCCGTCTTCGTATCGGTGGATGGCAACCAAGTGGTCAGATCTGTTGCCATAATATCAGCCGGCCCACGACTAGACCATGGTGGCGCCCTTTCCGGGTCGGGAGGTGGCTGCTGCCGTTCCCCCGCTCACTGGCCCCCGCGCAGCCGTGACAACAGCCTGTCCATGGCACGATAGCCCAGGGCTTCGATCAGATGCGCTCTCTCGATGGTGGCGTGCCCCGCCAGATCGGCGATGGTGCGCGATACCCGCAGGATGCGGTGCCAGGCCCGGATGCTGAGCCCCAGCTTCTGGATGGCACCCTCCAGAAACTCGGCATCCTGTGGCGATAATCTGCAAACATCTTCGATTTCACGACTATCCAGCAGGTTGTTGAGTTTTCCGCTGCGACTCAGCATGCGCTCTCGCGCCCCCAGCACCCGTTCGCGTATCTGCTGGCTCGATTCCCCCCGCTCCGCCTTGCCGGTCAGGCTCCCCCTGGGCAAGAGCGGGACCTCTACCGTCAGATCGAACCGATCGAGAAAGGGGCCGGAGAGCTTGCCCAGATAGCGCAAGATCTGATCCGGGCTGGAGCGGGTCTGGCCGTCGCCATAATGGCCGCAGGGGCTGGGATTCATGGCACCCACCAGTTGGAAGCGGGCGGGAAAATCCACCTGGCGGGCGGCACGACTGATGGTGATGTGCCCGGTCTCCAGCGGCTCGCGCAGGGAGTCGAGCACCTTGCGCTCGAACTCCGGCAGTTCATCCAGAAACAGGACCCCGTTGTGGGCGAGGGAAATTTCGCCAGGCCTGGGATGGGTACCCCCGCCCACCAGCGCCACCGCCGAGGCGCTGTGATGGGGCGTGCGATACGGCCTGTGGTGCCAGTGGCCGGCGCGGGGGGTGAGGCCGCCGATGGAGTGAATGGCGGCGGTCTGCTGCGCCTCCTGTTCGCTCAGCGGTGGCAGAATGCCGGGCAGACGGCTGGCCAGCATGCTCTTGCCGGTGCCGGGGGGGCCGATGAACAGCAGGTTGTGGCTGCCAGCTGCGGCGATCTCCAGCGCCCGCTTCGCCTGGGACTGACCGATCACATCCTGCAGATCCGGCACGTCGGGTAGGATCTCCGCGCTCTGGGGTTCCGGCAGCGGCAGTTCGTACTGGCCCGCCAGCCAGGCGGTGACCGCCAGCAGCTGGTGGGCGGTGCGCACCTCGGCATCCTGTATGAGGGAAGCCTCCGGACCGTTCTCCCGTGGGACCAGCAGGGTGCGCCCCGCGTCGCGGCAGGCGAGCACCGAGGGGAGCACCCCAAGCACGGGGCGGATCTCGCCCGTCAGGGCCAATTCCCCTAAAAATTCGTGATCGAGCAGGTATTTTGCGGGTATCTGCTCGGATGCGGCGAGAATGCCGATGGCGATGGCCAGGTCGAAGCGGCCCCCTTCTTTGGGCAGATCCGCAGGGGCCAAGTTGACCGTGATGTGCTTGGCCGGAAATTCGAAATTGCCGTTGAGCAGGGCGCTGCGCACCCGATCCCGCGACTCTTTCACCGAGGTTTCCGGCAACCCCACCATGTTGAAGGCGGGCAGGCCGTTGGAGAGGTGCACCTCCACCGTGACTTGCGGCGCCGCTATCCCCAGGCTGGCACGGCTATAAACAACAGCTAATGACATAAATACCGTCCTTGGTTTGATGTATATGCTGGTTAACCGTTTTTTATTAGTTTTTTGTTCCAATTGTCAGGTTTCAGAGCAGTAAAAATCAGAGTCTTGTCAGGTAAAAAGTGCTTGCCCAATAAAAATCACCGTGCTAGTTCTAATAGCCATTCGCGGCAAGCTCCGCTCCCATTTCACAGGATTTCCGGTTGTAACTATGAACATGGCCTCCCGTTTCGTCAGCATTATTGTGGTCCTAGTGGTGATTATTATCTCACCGCTCGGGGCTCGTTTGGCTGCACGGAACAAGGGATAGACCCACCACCGGACAGAACGAAACAAGCGACCCCCGAGCCTCACGGCCCGGGGGTTTTTTTTCGACCAAAGGACAGGATTTTCCACATGAACGGCGCGCAGTTTTTGGTACAGGCTCTCAAGAAACAGGGTGTGACCCAGGTGTTTGGTTACCCGGGCGGAGCCATCATGCCGGTCTACGACGCCCTGTATGACGGTGGCTTGGCCCATCAGCTCTGCCGCCACGAGCAGGGTGCCGCCATGGCTGCAGTGGGTTATGCCCGCGCTTCCGGTCAGGTGGGGGTCTGCATCGCTACCTCTGGCCCCGGCGCCACCAACCTGGTCACCGGCCTCGCGGAGGCACTGCTCGACTCTGTACCGCTGGTGGCCATCAGCGGCCAGGTGCCCTGCGCCGCCGTCGGTACCGATGCCTTTCAGGAAGTGGACGTGCTCGGCATGTCCCTCTCCTGCACCAAGCACTCCTTCATGGTGACGGACCCGGCGGATCTGGGACGGGTCATTGCCGAAGCCTTTGCCATCGCCACCGAAGGGCGTCCGGGCCCCGTGCTCATCGACCTGCCCAAGGATGTGCAACTGGCCGCCGTTCCCTCTCAAAGCCCGCTGTTTGCAGTGGAGGAACCCGCCCCCCTGAATCCGGCCGAACTGACGGTCGCCCGTACCCTGCTGGCCGGTGCCGAGCGTCCGGTACTCTACGTTGGCGGCGGGGTGGGCATGGCCAATGCCGAGCAGCAGCTGCGCGACTTTGCCGCCACCACGGGGATGCCGGCGGTCACCACCCTCAAGGGGATAGGTGCCCTCGACCCCGACAGCCCCGTTTATCTGGGCATGCTCGGCATGCACGGTACCAAGGCCGCCAACCTGGCGGTACAGCAGTGCGATCTGCTGGTGGTGGTAGGTGCCCGTTTCGATGATCGGGTGACCGGCAAGCTGGAGGAATTTGCCCCCGAGGCGAAGGTGATCCACCTGGATGTGGACGCCGCCGAGTTCGGCAAGCGCCGCGCCGCCGATGTGGGGATCACCACGGATCTCAAGCGTGTGCTGCCCGCCCTGGCGATGACGCTGACCCTCGACCCCTGGCGCGAGTACTGCGCCACCATGGCTCGGGAATACGCCTTCCGCTACGACCATCCGGGTCAGGCCATCTACGCCCCGGCCCTGCTCAAAGAGCTTTCAAGCCAGCTGCCTGACACCAGCGTGGTGGCCTGCGACGTGGGTCAGCACCAGATGTGGGTGGCCCAGCACATGCGTTTCACCAGCCCGCGCAACCACCTCTCCAGTGCCGGCCTCGGCACCATGGGCTTCGGCCTGCCCGCCGCCATCGGCGCCAAGATGTCGCGCCCCGATGACGAGGTGGTGCTGGTGAGCGGGGACGGCTCTTTCATGATGAACGTGCAGGAGCTCGGCACCATCCGCCGGGCCCGGCTCAAGGTGAAGATGGTGCTGCTGGACAACCAGCGCCTCGGCATGGTGCGCCAATGGCAGGAGCTGTTCTTCGACGGTCGCTACAGCGAGACCAATCTGTCCGACAACCCCGATTTCGTCGCCCTGGCTGCCGCCTTCGGCATTCCCGGCGAGACCATCACATGCAAGGAAGAGATAGGTCCGGCACTGGATCGCCTGCTGGCGAGCGAGAGTGCCTATCTGCTGCATGTGGCTATTTCAGAGGAAGAAAATGTCTGGCCCCTGGTTCCGCCAGGAGTCGCCAACCACAAGATGATGGAGCAACGCCCATGAACCAGCTCAATACCAGCACCCTGGAAATCCATGCCCAACCCAGACCCGAAGTGATGGAACGGGTGCTGCGGGTGGTCCGTCACCGCGGTTTCAATCTCTGCGCCCTCAACATGGAGCAGGATTGCCAACAGCTGCGGATCACGGTTACTGTCGAATCGGTACGTCCCATCCAGCAGTTGTGGAGCCAGCTGGTGAAGCTGGTGGATGTCTCCCGGGTCGATGCACTGGAACAGCAACCCCGGATCAGAGCTTAAGGAGCCAAGCCAATGTCACAGCCTTCCCAATCCGCCGCCCACCCCCAATACATCTGGTTCAACGGCAAGCTGGTCCCCTGGCAGGATGCCCAGGTGCATGTCATGAGCCATGCCCTGCACTACGGCTCCTCGGTGTTCGAGGGGGTGCGGGCCTATGACACTCCCAAGGGGACCTGCATCTTCCGCCTGCAGGAGCACACCCGCCGCCTGTTCGACTCCGCCAAGATCTACTGGATGGACGTCCCCTACAGCGAGTATGAGGTGAATGAAGCCTGCCGCACCGTGGTGCGCGAGAACGGCCTGAAGAGCGGCTACCTGCGCCCGCTGGCCTTTGTCGGCAACGTGGGGCTGGGGCTGCATCCGCCGCTGGATGCCAAGGCCGACCTCATGGTCGCGGCCCTGCCCTGGGGCGCCTACCTCGGTGAAGAGGGGTTGAAAAACGGAGTGGATGTGTGCGTCACCTCCTGGAACCGGCTCGCTCCCAACACCATCCCGACCGGTGCCAAGGCGGGAGGCAACTATCTCTCCTCCCAGCTCATCAGCCGCGAGGCCAAGCGCAACGGCTTCGCCGAGGGGCTGGCGCTGGATGTGAACGGCTATCTGAGCGAAGGGGCGGGGGAGAACCTGTTTCTGGCGAAGAACGGCGTGCTGTTCACCCCGCCCGCCACCGCCGCCATCCTGCCCGGCATCACCCGCGACACCATCATGACGCTGGCGCGCGACTTGGGTTACGAGGTGCGCGAGCAGGCGCTGCCCCGTGAAGCGCTGTACGTCGCAGACGAAATCTTCATGACCGGCACCGCCGCCGAGGTGACCCCGGTGCGCTCGGTGGATCGGATGAAAGTGGGCGCCGGTTGCCGTGGCCCGGTGACCGAGCAGTTGCAGAACGCCTTCTTCGGCCTGTTCAACGGCAAGACCGAAGACAAGTGGGGCTGGCTGACGCCGGTCAACGACTGATGATAGCGGGGAGGCGTCACGCCTCCCCGAGTCGCTTCCGGTGAAGGCTCCCCGAGGTGCCTTCACCAGGATCGATTCCCGATCCGCGAATCACACATTCATGTTGAAAGACAATGCGCCCCAGGGGCATTCAGGGAGTAGAGACAATGCCGAAGTTGAGATCCGCCACCACCACCCACGGACGTAACATGGCCGGGGCCCGCGCCCTCTGGCGTGCCACCGGCATGACCGATCAGGATTTCGGCAAGCCCATCATCGCCGTGGTCAACTCCTTCACCCAGTTCGTGCCGGGCCACGTCCACCTCAAGGATCTGGGCCAACTGGTCGCCCGCGAAATCGAGGCGGCTGGCGGGGTCGCGAAGGAGTTCAACACCATCGCCGTGGATGACGGCATCGCCATGGGCCACGGTGGCATGCTCTATTCCCTGCCGTCCCGCGAACTCATCGCCGACTCGGTGGAGTACATGGTCAACGCCCACTGCGCCGACGCCATGGTCTGCATCTCTAACTGCGACAAGATCACCCCGGGGATGCTGATGGCTGCCCTGCGCATCAACATCCCGGTGATCTTCGTCTCCGGCGGCCCGATGGAAGCGGGCAAGACCAAGCTTTCCGACCAGATCATCAAGCTGGATCTGGTGGACGCCATGATCCAGGGCGCCGACCCCAAGGTCTCCGATGCACAGAGCGATCAGATCGAGCGCAGCGCCTGCCCCACCTGCGGCTCCTGCTCCGGCATGTTCACCGCCAACTCCATGAACTGCCTGACCGAGGCACTGGGTCTCTCCCAGCCGGGCAATGGCTCCCTGCTGGCGACCCACGCCGATCGTGAGCAACTGTTCAAGCTGGCGGGCCAGCGCATCGTCACTCTGGCCAAGCGCTGGTATGAGCAGGACGATGCCTCGGTACTGCCGCGCAACATCGCCACCAAGGCGGCGTTCGAGAACGCCATGGCGCTCGACATCGCCATGGGCGGCTCCACCAATACCGTGCTGCACCTGCTGGCGGCAGCCCAGGAGGCGGGCGTCGACTTCACCATGGCCGACATCGACCGCATGTCCCGCAAGGTGCCCCAGCTGTGCAAGGTAGCGCCTTCCACCCAGAAGTACCACATGGAAGACGTGCACCGCGCCGGCGGCGTGGTTGCCATCCTGGGTCAGCTGGAAAAAGCGGGCCTGGTGCACGGGGATACCCGCAACGTGCTGGGCACTTCCCTGGTGGAGCTGCTGGCCGAATATGACGTCAGCCGCAGCAATGACAAGGGGGTTCACGACTTCTACCGTGCAGGCCCTGCCGGCATCCGTACCACCAAGGCGTTCAGTCAGGATTGCCGCTGGCCCGAGCTGGATCTGGACCGCGCCGAGGGGTGCATCCGCTCCTTCGATCACGCCTACAGCCAGGAAGGTGGCCTGGCGGTCCTCGCTGGCAACCTCGCCCTCAACGGGGCCATCGTCAAGACCGCCGGGGTGGACGAGGAGAACCTCACCTTCCGCGGCCCGGCCCGGGTATTCGAGAGCCAGGAGAGCGCGGTGAGCGGCATTCTGGACGGCACGGTGAAAGCCGGTGAAGTGGTGGTGATCCGCTACGAGGGCCCGAAAGGGGGCCCCGGCATGCAGGAGATGCTCTATCCCACCACCTATCTCAAGTCCATGGGATTGGGCAAGGCGTGTGCCCTCATCACCGACGGTCGCTTCTCCGGCGGTACCTCGGGTCTCTCCATCGGCCACGTCTCCCCGGAGGCGGCCTCCGGTGGCACTATCGGTCTGGTGGAGGATGGCGACATCATCAACATCGACATCCCGGCCCGCAGCATGGTGCTGGAGGTGGCCGACAGCGTGCTGGCCACTCGCCGCGCCGACGTCTCTGCCCGTGGCTGGAAGCCGGTCGATCGTCAGCGCGAGGTCTCCTTTGCCCTGCGCGCCTACGCCATGTTCGCCACCAGCGCCGACAAGGGCGCGGTGCGCGATCGCACCCTGCTGGGGGAGTGAGAGAATGAACTGTCATGATATGGGCGCATTGCGCGCCCTTCGCCACGAGACGGGGGTATAAACCATGGTCTCTGCGGCGGATTATCTACGCAAGGTGCTGCTCTCCCCCGTCTACGAGGCGGCGAGGGTCACCCCCTTGCAAACCCTGAAGAAACTCTCCGAGCGGCTCGGCAATCACGTCAGCCTGAAGCGGGAGGATTTGCAACCGGTTCACTCCTTCAAGCTGCGCGGCGCCTACCACAAGATCGCCACCCTGACCCAGGAGCAGAAAGAACGCGGCGTCATCGCCGCCTCTGCCGGCAACCACGCCCAGGGGGTCGCCCTGTCGGCCGCCAAGCTCGGCATCAAGGCGATCATCGTGATGCCCAAGACCACGCCGGACATCAAGATCGACGCGGTGCGCCGTCAGGGCGGCAACGTCATGCTGTTTGGCAACAGCTTCGATGAGGCCTACGGCGAGAGCCGCCGACTCGCCGAGTTGGAGGGCTACACCCTGATCCCGCCGTTCGACGACGTCGAGGTGATCGCGGGCCAGGGCACCATCGGCAAGGAGCTGCTGGAGCAGGATACCCACCTCACCCACGTCTTCGTGCCGGTGGGCGGCGGCGGCCTGGCCGCCGGGGTGGCGGTCTACATCAAGCAGCTGCTGCCGGATGTGAAGGTGATCGGGGTGGAGGCGGAGGGGTCCGCCTGCCTCAAGGCGGCGCTGGCGGCCGGCGAGCCGGTCAATCTGGAGCGGGTCTCCCTGTTTGCGGACGGGGTGGCGGTCAAGCGCATCGGCGAGGAGACCTTCCGCCTGTGCAACCAGTATCTGGACGAGGTGGTGACCGTCTCCAACGACCAGATCTGCGCCGCACTGAAAGACATCTTCGATGACTGTCGCGCTATCGCCGAGCCGTCGGGGGCCTTGTCCCTGGCAGGCCTCAAGGCCTACAGCGAGCGAGAGCAGGTGAAAGGGGGACGGATGGCGGCCATTCTGTCCGGCGCCAACGTGAACTTCCACAGCCTGCGCTACGTCTCCGAGCGCTGCGAGATCGGCGAGAAGCGCGAGGGCATGCTGGCGGTGACCATCCCCGAGCGCAAGGGGGCCTTCCTCGACTTCTGTCGTCAGCTGGGGCCGCGCATGGTGACCGAGTTCAACTACCGCTATGCGGATGCCGAGCAGGCGTCGCTGTTCGTTTCGGTGCGCCTCACCGGCGGTGACGAGGAGCTGGGCCAGATCATCGATCAGCTCGGCGGCAACGGCTATCCGGTGGTCAACATGACCGAGAGCGAGCTGGCCAAGAACCACGTGCGCTACATGATTGGCGGCCGCCCGGCCCGGCCCCTCGGTGAGCGTCTTTACAGCTTCAAGTTCCCGGAGCAGCCGGGGGCCCTGATGCGCTTCCTGGAGACCCTGGGCTGTCGCTGGAACATCAGCCTGTTCCACTACCGCAACCACGGCGCCGACTACGGCCGGGTGCTCTGTGCCTTCGAGCTGCCGGACGAGGACGTGGCGGCTTTCCACGATTACCTGCACGAGATTGGCTACGGCTGGAAAGAGGTGAGCGAGGATCCCGCCTACCGGCTGTTCCTGGCGAGCCAGGGCAGTCAGTGAGCGGGGGCCATCCCCTTGCCAGATGAAAAACGAAGAGCCCGGCTCTTCGTTTTTTTATGGGCAACGCGCCGGCCCCCATGATTGGGGGCACGGTGGCTGATAATGTCGCCAATATCACACTCCTGAGTCCCTGGTCGTTTGAGGCTGGTTGCAGATGGGATAATCTGAATGCGGGGCTTGGGTTCAGGGCCCCGTCAGGGAAGAGAGACGCAGCAGCGTCATAACAATTCATTGCAGGGGCTCATCCATGAACAGATCTATGCTCGCCGTCCTGATCGGCGCTTTGATGGCAACAGGGACGGTGCAGGCTGCCGCCCAGGACAACACCTGGTATGTCGGCGGCAAGGCCGGCTGGTCAAATTATTACGGGGTGGATTACAACGCTCAGGTCGAAGAGCTGTTCGATGCGACCAAGGTGAACGAGAACAGCGATGATCTCGGTCTGGGGCTGTTTGCCGGTTATCAGGTGAACAGAAACGTGGCGGTTGAGCTCGGCTATGACTGGCTCGGCAAGTATCAGGTGGACAAGCACTACTCGGGCAACGGGGTTGATTTCGCACTCGATGGCGAGGCCAAGGCCCAGATGGTGCAGGCCACCATGAAGATCATCCTGCCTGCAACCTCGGCACTGGATATCTACGGCCGTCTCGGGGGGGCCTATGCCTGGACCGAGAGCTCACTCAACGTCCGGGCCAGCGATGGCACCAGCAGCCTCTCCGAATCCCATGAGGGCAACAAATATCATGGTGCCGCCTTTGTCGGGGCGCTGGGGGTCGAATACGCCATCGACAAGGATTGGGCCGCCCGCCTCGAATACCAGTACACCACACCCCTTGGGAAGACTTCCCTCGACGAATCAGGCATCGAGATGGACAACGGCCTGCTGTCGGTCGGCATGCTCTATCGCTTCGGCCAGATAGGCGACGAGCCGGTGGCACCAACGCCTGCGCCCGAACCTGCGCCCGCCCCGGCCCCCGTGCTGGTGGAGAAGCAGTTCAGCCTGGATTCCGATGTGCTGTTCGAGTTCAACAAGGCGACCCTGAAGCCGGCCGCCAGTCAGGCCCTCGACAACCTGTTTGCCCAGATCCTGGCGGCCAATCCGAAAGACGGGGTGGCGACGGTGATCGGTCATACCGACCGCATCGGCTCGGAGGCCTACAACCAGTCCCTCTCCGAACAGCGTGCCCGCACGGTGGCGGATTATCTCATCGCCAAGGGATTGTTTGCCGACAAGGTGCGTGCCGAAGGGCGGGGAGAGTCTTCGCCCGTGACCGGGGGCAGCTGCCCGGATGGCGCCAAGGCGCAGATGATCGCCTGCCTGGCCCCGGATCGCCGGGTCGAGGTGCGCCTGACCGGGGTCTCCCAGGTCGCCGAATAAGCCATCTTTGCCTTGCTATTAAACAACGAGGGGGCCTTGGCCCCTTCGTTGTTTATGTGGGTGTGAGTCGTGACGTTTGCAGCCGCTTGGCGCAATGACTCACCATGATCAGCAGCAAGGCGCCGGGCAGCACTGTTTGCCAGAGGAAAGGCCAGGACTGGGTGGTGAGCAGGATCAACAGTGGATTGGCTCCGGCGGGGGGGTGGATCAGCCCCAGTCCCTGCATGAGTGCAATGGACAGGCCCACACCCAGCGCCAGCTTGAGTTCCATCGGTAGCGGTAGCAATTGCACCACCAATCCCACGGTGGCCGATAACAGGTGGCCTCCCAGCACGTTCTGCGGACGGGCCAGCGGACTGTCCGGCAGGGAGAAGAGCAGCACACAGCTTGCCCCGAACGGTGCCATCAACAGGGTTGACTGCCAGCTCATGTCCAGCCAGCCGAGCAACATTATGGCCAGGCAGGCTCCGAGCCCTGCCAGCCAGGCACTTCGCCATCGCTTGTTTCCATCTCCTGTCTCCTTGTCTGTGCCGGATCACTTGATCCAGCCTGCGACATTAGGGAAGGTGCGAACAAGTCCCTGACATGAGATCATGTTTGTCATCTGGAGCCATGGAGCAGGGTTCATCATGAGTCATCAACTTACCTTCGCCGACAGTGAATTCAGCAGTAAGCACCGTCAGACCAGAAAAGAGATTTTCTTGTCCCGCATGGAGCAGATCCTGCCATGGCAAAACATGGTGGAAGTCATCGAGCCGTTTTATCCCAAGGCTGGTAATGGCCGGCGACCTTATCCGCTGGAAACCATGCTACGCATTCACTGCATGCAGCATTGGTACAACCTGAGCG
>NZ_PQLN01000180.1:0-3542 GCF_002919855.1 Aeromonas sp. ASNIH8
CCTAAAATGAAAGAAGCCAATGCGGTCTTGTTGATGGATAAATTTATCTACTACCTGAAGCAACACCGCTTATATACCCGCACACTTGGAATTATTTGAGTCTCTAAAAATGAGGGGATCTCTGAGGGCACTGACGGCGCTTACTGCTGAATTCACTGTCGGCGAAGGTGAGCTGATGACTCATGATGAACCCTTTTTCATGGCTCCAGATGACAAACATGATCTCATATCAGGGACTTGTTCGCACCTTCCCTAGCTCGTCACGGGCGCTAGACAATGCCAAGGGGCAGCAGTTACGCCATGGCGTTATCGCCCCATCTGCCTGAAAACGCGACATGGGTTTCCGTTCAGGGGTGTTTCGTCCACATAACCTCCGTAAACTATGAGCTAATGCTCTGATCTTGCTTGCCTATCTGCCCGCAAGCGGGGCTCGCTATGGTAAGCTCAGACGCACTTGGCTCAGCCCCTCCGGCCTTGACCGGCGGTAATAAGGAATCGTATGAAAACTAATATTGCCTCTCTTGCCAGCCTGATCTGGTCGGTTGCCGATCTGCTGCGCGGTGATTTCAAACAGTCCCAGTACGGGCGCATTATTCTTCCCTTTACCGTATTGCGCCGCCTCGAATGCGTGCTGGAAGCCAACAAGCAGAAGGTGCTCGTTGCCGTCGAGAGCACCAAGGCGCTGCCCGAGGTTGCTCGCGACAAGCTGCTGCTCAGCGCAGCTGGCCAGAGTTTCTATAACACCTCCAAGCTGACGCTCGATTCGCTGGGTGAAAACCATATTGGCGATAACCTGGATGCCTATGTGCGCGCCTTCTCGACCGATGCCCGCGAGGTGTTCGAGCATTTCAACTTCGAGGCCAGTATCGGCCTGCTCGAAGATGCCAACCTGCTCTACAAGGTGGTGCGTTCCTTTGCCAATGTCGATCTCTCGCCTGAGGCGGTCGATAACTACGACATGGGACTGGTGTTCGAAGAGCTGATCCGCCGCTTCGCCGAAAGCTCGAACGAGACTGCCGGGGAGCACTTTACCCCGCGCGATATCGTACGGCTCACCACCTCGCTGGTGTTTGCCAGCGATAACGAAGCCCTGACCAAGCCCGGCGTGGTGCGTTCCATCTATGACCCCACCGCTGGCACCGGCGGCTTTCTCTCCTGCGGCATGGAGTACCTGCACGAGCTCAATCCGGCGGCCCGTCTGGCCACCTTCGGTCAGGAGCTCAACCCCGAGTCCTACGCCATCTGTAAGGCCGACATGCTGATCAAGGGCCAGGACATCAGCCATATCAAGCTAGGTAACACCTTAAGTGACGATCAGCTGCCGTTCGAGCATTTCGACTACTGCCTCTCCAACCCGCCCTTTGGTGTGGACTGGAAGAAGGTGGAAAAGCAGGTCAGTGATGAACATCAGCGCAAGGGCTTTGATGGCCGCTTCGGGCCCGGTCTGCCCCGAGTCTCTGACGGCTCCTTGCTGTTTTTGCTGCACCTGATCTCCAAGATGCGTCCGGCCAGTGCCAACAGCGAGGGCTCGCGCATCGGCATTATCTTGAACGGCTCACCGCTGTTTACCGGTGGTGCGGGTAGCGGTGAGAGCGAGATCCGCCGCTATGTGCTGGAAAACGATCTGCTCGATGCCTTGGTCGCCCTGCCCACCGACATGTTCTACAACACCGGCATTGCCACCTATATCTGGGTGCTCTCCAACCATAAACCGGCCGAGCGCCGCGGCAAGGTGCTGCTGATTAACGCCAGCGACCTGCACACCCCGATGCGCAAATCCTTAGGGTCCAAGCGCAAACAGTTAAGTGATGAGGCCATCAGCGAGATTGTCGCCCTCTACAGCCGTTATGAGGCCAGCCCGATTGCCAAGATCTTCCCGACCTCGGCCTTTGGCTATCGCCGCATCACGGTAGAGCGGCCACTGAAGCTTGCCTTCTACCCGCACGATGCCGAGCGTCTGGCCGCCCTGCAAGCCGACAAGGGGTGGCAGAAGCTCGATGCCAGCCTGCAAGCGGCCATTCTCGCCGCCCTACCGCAATTACCGGAACAGCTGTTGTGCCGCGAACAGTTCAAGAAGCAGCTGAGCAAGGCGCTCGCTGATACCAAGCTGCCCGCACCGGCCTTAAAGCTGCTGATCAATACCCTCGGTGAGCAGAACGATGCCGCCAAGGTGTGTATGGCTCTTTCTGGTAAAGAGAAAGGCGAGCCGGAGGCCAGCTCGGATCTGCGCGATTACGAGAATGTGCCGCTGGGCGAAGATATTGATGGCTATCTGGCGCGTGAAGTGCTGCCCCATGTGCGCGATGCCTGGATCGATGTCAGCAAGACCGATCCGCTGGATGGCCAGGTGGGCATAGTCGGTTACGAGATCCCGTTTAACCGCCATTTCTACCAATACCAGCCGCCGCGCCCGCTGGCTGAGATCGATGCCGATCTGGATGCGGTCGCCCGTGACATCATGCAACTGCTGGCCGAGGTGCATTCATGAGTACTGCGAGTCCGCTGGGTAAATATCAGCCCTATCCTGAATATAAAGATTCGGGCGCAGAGTGGTTTGGAAATATACCAAATGATTGGTGCATAGTTAAAATTGGGCATTTAACAACAAAAATTGGAAGTGGAAAGACTCCATCCGGTGGTGCTACCACATATGTTGATGAGGGAATTACGTTCCTCAGAAGTCAAAACATTTATGACGATGGTTTACGTTTAGATGATGTCGTATATATAAGCCATGACGTGGACGCCGAAATGGCTTATTCTCGCGTTAAGCCAATGGATATCTTAATTAACATAACAGGTGCATCCATCGGGCGAACGACTATTGTTCCTGTTGATATCGGCTCAGCGAATGTCAACCAACATGTTTGCATTGTTAGATTACATGACTTATCTCTGGCTAGATTTATAGCTTGGGCAATGAAATCTCAACCGACTAAATGTCAAATTGGCAACGCTCAAACCGGAGCTGCTCGCGAAGGACTTAATTTCGAGCAGGTTGCAAACATATTACTTTGCTTGCCTCAGAGTAATTATTCTGCACACATATCAGACTTCCTCGACTACGAAACGGCTCGTATCGACCAGCTGATCGCCAAGCAGCAGCAACTGATTGAATTGCTCAAAGAAAAGCGTCAGGCGGTGATCTCCCATGCCGTCACCAAGGGGCTGAACCCGAACGCGCCGATGAAAGACTCCGGCGTAGAATGGCTTGGCCAAGTGCCGGAGCATTGGGTTGTTCTACCGACAAAGCGTTTTTTCAGGATGGTTGCAAAGCCTGCACCAGAAAATAATGAGCATGAACTTTTGTCTGTTTATACAGACATAGGTGTTCGCCCTAGAAAAGAGTTAGAACAAAAAGGTACCTGATTACCCATGACCCTCAGCCAGCTTCAAGAGCCGATATGGCATCGGAGGGCTTGCCACGACTGCATGCCCCAATTCAACAAACATACTCTTGAGGTCAAAACGATGATTAAACCGGAAGCAGTATTCAGCAAGATGCCTTGGTAAATGCTTCGCTCCGAGCTTATGACAACTGC
>NZ_PQLN01000181.1:0-3460 GCF_002919855.1 Aeromonas sp. ASNIH8
CGTTCTGTCAGGCTGCTGGGGTGCGTTATCGGGGGCCATCTCAATTTCGGCACACCTATGCAAGCCAACTGCTCTCGGCGGGGATCAGCATCGAGTGGATAGCCCGTCAGATGGGGCACACCGGTACGGAGATGGTGGTACGCCATTATGGCAAATGGTTGATGGAGGACGCCCCTGATTATAGGGGTAAGGCAGACACGGTATTTAATGCCTGTATGGCTGGTCAGCAGGCTCCAGTTAATGTGCCGAACAGTAATCCAAAAACTGAAGACAAAAAAACTGAAAGCGAATTCGATGTCGACGCATTACTGGCAACTCCTGCTGTCATGCAGAGATTGATGAGTGTTTTAATGCAGCGAATTTCTGTGGCGCAGTAAATCACTGTTTACATCACGCATTCAGCATTAATTTAAAACTAAATCGCACCTTTAATAAAGGGATCCACGTCGTGGGTGGGGAAATCCTGCCCACTATCTAAAGAAGGCGTTATTCAAGCGCTCTGGGAGATGACCGAATGGCTACACAGGCAACGGAAAAGGAATATGAAAAACTGGCAAAAAATCATTATGAAATCCTAAAGAAAAAGGGCCTCAATATCACAGCAAAAAACATTGCGGATGAATTGTTGGCTCGCGCTTCAGAATGCAGTCCTGGCTATTGGCGAAAACTGCGCCGTGCACTGGTATATCATCAGAAATTGTTGAATTTTCCCGATGCGGCCGAGCGAATTCAAGCCCTGAGTAGGCCAGATATACCGGTTAAGGCAAAACAAAAAAGAGTTAAGAAGGTCGAGAATGATGACCTCGTGGAACTGATTCAGTATTTTAAGGCGCGTAATGACAGCGCTATGTTGGCGGCCATATTGTTGTTTATGCGCGCGGGGATAAGACCTGCTGAACTAGCCACCATAACTGCGCAGGGTAATCGGCTCACCGTTATCGGAGCCAAAAAAAGTCATGATGGCAAACGTGGTGCAGATAGGGTCTTACAGTTTGACACGCTTTCGCCAGAAGAATTGCAACTTATGGTGACCGAGGCAAAGAAAGCAAAAATTGGCTCATTGCAGGACAAGCTGCGTGCGGCGGGCAAAAGCCTCTGGCCGACGCGAAAATCGCTGCCGACCTTTTACAGCTGGCGCCATCAGATGGGCTCTGAGCTCAAAGCGTCTGGGCTCGACCGGCAGCGCATTGCCTACATCATGGGTCATCAGGCAACGTCTTCTGTGGACAAATACGGCAATCGTAAATCCGCTAATGGTAACGTGTTACCCACTTGCCCAGCGGATGCTGACCTGAGCCATATCAGGACAACGCACGCCGAGCTTTCTGTGGATAACAAAACTTATCGCCAGGTAGCTACACCCACAACAGTGGCTGAGCCTTCGCCGAGCGCAGATTCAACTGCCCCAACAAAGCCGAGAGGCATGGCGGCATTCATCAATCGGCATCGCGATGCCGATGACGACTTATCCCGATAAGGGAGCGGCTACAGGGGGACAGCCTTGCTGCTATCACAGCATGGCAAATCCCCCTGGGGCGCAACCGTAAGAACGCCTTCGTCGCAACCGTAAGAACGCAGAGCCAACACAGCGTAAGAACGCGGGGTAAAACATTCTTACGAACGTAAGAATGTGGGTGTGGTGAGAGTAGCGAACCCGGAACCCCCGTAGGTTGCGCAGCGACCGGAGTGGGGTGGAGAACCCATTTTTATGGAGGGTATGAGGCGGTCAATATGGCATGACAGGAGCCGAATATAGGGGTCAAGGTGGAGTCTGACGAGGCACGAGGAGGAACTACCTTGATGCCTATATATCGGTGACGGTCATCCATATTGATGGCGAAATACCCGCCATAAAAACTGTTTAGATGATTATTTGTTATTACACAAAACGCAGCCATAACATCGCTTGGTGCTGATCAATCGATGGCGTTTACATCACAACCAGTATCTAACCAGTAGAATTTATGACAGCCGAAAAGGCACCATATTGTTTAACTAAATAGAGGAAATAGATGAAAATTATAAACGAGATTTTGGCAATCATTTCAGAACACCCGCGCACCGGATCTAGCAGGGTGCTGGCTGCTGCGTTGGCATCGGCATGTAACACTCAATACACAGTGTCATTGCTCGATGTGTCTGTGAGGCTCGATGAAAGTGGCAGGCGGCTGGTTGAGCGCCTTGCTCGGATCACTCTGGAAGCCGATTATTCGAACGATGCACAGGATCGGGCGCTCCAACGCCTTCGGGCGCTCGGGCTCATTTGCTGATCGAGGACAGACGCCCAATGCCGCCATTATTGGTGGCATTTTTATACCTGATTATCCATGCCCTTCATATTGATAGCGCAATACCAGACATAAAAACGCTTTATCTGCAACAACACGGGTAGTTAATTATACACATACGCATGATTAGCTTATGCATATATGTAAACGATGAGACATATCAACAGTACCAAGTCACCACAATAATATAGGTATGTTTATGAATAATGAAAAGTATTATAATTTCAGTCCTGCTGCGGGATTAATTTCCAGCCAGCAAAACCCTAATTGGGTGGTGGATAATCTGATTGAAAAAGGCGAGCAGTGGATTATTAGTGGCTCGCCCAAAACGGGTAAATCGCTGCTTGCAACGCAGTTGGGCTTGGCTGTAGCCAGCGGTAGTGTATTTTTAAATTGGGAAATTAAAAAGCCTGCGCTCGTATTGTATATGGATTTTGAGGTCAATGACAGATTGTTTTGGCAGCGGTACTACACCATGTCGGCACAGACCAACTTGGGCGATGCAAAAAACATTAAAACATTCTTGCGGTGCGGCGATTATAAATCGACTGATGTGTTAGATCCTATGGCATCACAAGCAATATTAGATATTGTCAACGACATTCAACCGGATTTGATCATCTGGGATGTCCTCGCTCGGATGCATAATGCAACGGAAAACGACAATCGTGAAATGGGTCAGGTGATGCGAGCTATTCGAAAAATCAGCGGCTCCGCTGCACACATCATCGTTCATCACGCAAGAAAGATATCCCCTAATGCAGGTGGTAACACTGGCGTAATGAGCATGCGAGGAGCTTCTTCGATTCATGGTGAGGCCGATGGCGTCATCTCACTGGGGACGCGAGAGGGGCAAGGCGCTCGCTACAGCCTGACGTTCAGTGCGAGGGCGGTTGAAACACCTGACGAAATACTCCTTAATCGTATTGGGCTGACATTAGTCAGTGCCATCGGGGAGGAGCGC
Source organism: Aeromonas sp. ASNIH8 (assembly GCF_002919855.1). Lineage (NCBI taxonomy): Bacteria > Pseudomonadati > Pseudomonadota > Gammaproteobacteria > Aeromonadales > Aeromonadaceae > Aeromonas > Aeromonas sp. ASNIH8. The sequence goes on from NZ_PQLN01000181.1 coordinate 3,253, forward strand.
GACAAGCTGATGGATGGGCTGCTGGAGGCACTGGAAGGCCAAGCGGCGATTTCTGCCACCACATTGACCAAGAGGTTTTGTCAGTATTTCTCTGTAAAAGAACGGCAGGCAAAAAATTACATAAAAAAATGTGTCGATAATGGTTGGGTGACAAGGGGGGCGACATCTGAACGGACTGAATATGTATTAACAGATGGCATTGCTATCA
>NZ_PQLN01000182.1:0-3440 GCF_002919855.1 Aeromonas sp. ASNIH8
GCCATCCCCACGACGAGCCACAAGACCATATCAGAAGGTAAGCGGCGTCGGCGGATAGTGGCCTTTTCAGACAAGGCGGCAGCGGCAGTAATCCATTCGTCGGGAATATGGTCGGCAAAAATGGCCAGCCGAGCCAGCATGTCGCCAGATGCCTCAACAACATCGTTCAGATCGTTTGCAATAGACATAAAAAATCCGTAACTAGTGATTGGTTCCGGATTGTCCTACAGCAGAAGGATCGGTCAATGGATCCTTAACTGATCAGCATTGCGCCATGTGCGGCCCTGTTTGAGGTACTGACCGGCAATCTCACCAATCTTGCCTATAAACACCACCCGGTGCCATTCGGTCCGCTCTTGCTGTTGGCCGGTTTGCCGATCACGCCAACTCTCGGAGGTCGCCAGACTGATGGTGGTCACCGCCCCCCCTTGTGCCATCTGCCGCACCTCCGGCTCCTGGCCAAGATGGCCGATCAGCATGACTTTGTTGATACCCCGAGTTGCCATATTTGCTCCAATTTTTTTATAGATAGAAAGTCGGCGGGGTCACGATCGCAATCGTTCATCCCATTACTGTATCGAATTGCGCCGGTTGAAAGGGTACGCCCCTCCACACTTACTCGCCCTCGACGGATTGACTCTTGGTGCGGGTGAAGAGGGGGAGTGATGCATCGCCCTCCGCAATCGGGAACCACCATACCCGCGACTCCCCATCACGTAGCTGTGACCATTTGGTGCCGGGGGCGGCTTTCGCCTTGTTGAGGGAGGGGAGGAGGTCAACGTGCCACCGGCAGATCTTCCCAACGGGTGGTGTAACAGGGGCTCAGGTGCGCTTGGCGCATCATCCACTCGGGTGACCCCGTACCCTGACTGGCAAAGCCGACTTTTCCCAATCCTTTGGCCTTGATCTGATCGAGCACCGCCATCAGCGCATCCGATTGAGGGGAGGGCGAGGCAAACAGATCGGCCTGTTGCTGCCCCTTGGGGGTGAACTCACTGAGCATCACGCCCGCTTTTTGATAGCGATGGCCGTCGCGCCAAATTTGCGGTAGCAGCACGCTCACTTGCTGCAGCAGCAAACGGGTGTCATCGGTTGGGCAGACCAGCCGAACGCCGGCCTGCTCGCTGTAATAGGGGGCCTGCTCATCAAACGGGCTGGTGCGCACAAACAGGTGCACCCGCTGGCAGCACATTTCCTCCGCCCGCAGCTTCTCGGCAGCGCGAGCCATAAACCCCGCCAGGGCTTGTGCCATTGCCGCGCACTCGGTGATCCGCTCGCCAAACGAGCGGCTGGAGAGGATCTGTTGCTTCGCCACCGGTTCAACGGCCAGCTCTGCGCAAGGCAGGCCACGTAGCTCCTGCACGATCCGCTCGACCACCACGCCGAATTGGGCGCGCAACCTTTTGGCATCGCTGGCGACCAGATCGGCCACCGTGTGTATGGCTTGCCGTTGTAACTTGACCGTCAAGCGGCGACCAATCCCCCACACCTCCTCCACCGGGGTGATCGCCATCAGCCGGGCCCGGCGCAGTTCATCGTGCAAATCGACCACGCCGCCGGTGGCAGGCCACTTTTTGGCGGCATAGTTGGCCAGTTTGGCGAGGGTCTTGGTGGGGCCAATGCCGACCCCGACCGTGAGGCCGGTCCACTGCAGCACCCGCTGGCGGATCTGCTGCCCATAGGCGGTGAGATCCCCGGCAAACGACGCCGACAACGCCAGAAATGCTTCATCGATGGAGTAGACCTCCAGCTCAGGGGCCATGGTCTCCAGCGTGCTCATCACCCGGCTCGACATATCACCATAGAGGGCATAATTGGAGCTGAACGCCACCCCGCCATGCGCCTCAAACGGCTCGCGTATCTGAAAGTAGGGCACCCCCATCTTGATGCCCATCGCCTTGGCTTCGTAAGAGCGAGACACCACGCAGCCATCGTTGTTGGAGAGCACCACCAGTGGTCGCCCACGCAGCTCGGGGCGAAACAGCCGCTCACAACTGGCGTAGAAGTTATTAACATCAACCAGCGCAATGGCCATCACGCTGCCTCAAATTACCGATCACATGGGTCACCACCCCGAACAGCTCAAACCCTTGCTCGGCATCCACCGCCAGCGGGGCAAAGGCTGGGTTGGCGGGCAGCAACGCGAGCCGGGGGGTGAGTTGCAAGATCTTCACCGTAAAGCCGCCATCGAGCAGTGCAATCACCACGTCACCGTGGCGGGCGGTCAGGCTCTTATCGACCACCAACACATCACCGGGAAAGATACCGACCCCGGTCATGCTCTCCCCCTCGGCACGCAGGTAGAAGGTGGCGGCCGGATGGCTGATGCAGTGACGATTGAGATCGAGACTGCCTTCCAGATAGTCGCTGGCGGGGCTGGGAAAGCCGCAAGAGGCCCGCTGCAAGAACAGCGGCATGGCCACCTCAGTGGCTGAAAGGTCTGGGGTGAGTAGGTTCATCATGCTGCAAGGCTGTATATCCATACAGCCATTATAAAACCCAATGTTTGCATCAACGCAAGTTTTGGTTGGCCAGGATCGCGTAGCATGGCCTCAATCGGTAACAACATGGTCAATGGAAGATGACGAGACGAAGGAAATATATCTGCCCGGCCTGCAGGCAAAAGAGTGGTGTTGATATCGTCTATGGCATGCCGTCTGAAGAATTGGTCGCGATGAGCGATCGCCGTGAAGTGGCATTGGGGGGGTGCTGCATTGAGATCGGCTACTCGATGGAGCGGTGTTGCACCCTCTGTCAGCATGAGTGGCGCATTAAACGTAGAAAACCGACTGCGCAAACGGAGTAACCCACCGCCAGTGGGAAGGGGCGTGGGTGGCTAGCCCCAGCAACCCGGTTTTGCGGCAACGGGCTGCAACATGCTCGCAGCAGAGCCGCGAACATCTGCCTGAAATTGACATCCTCCCCCACCTTAGCGCTTCGCGTCACAGGAGGGGGATTCCCATTACTGGGTGATAGCTGCTCGCGCAGTACCGGGTTCCTGCTTCATCGGGCGGCCTGATTGCACCACGCCTCCACAGGCTAAAACGGCGTGTCCCGCCGCTAAAATATTGCGAGCGCCGTTCACATCGGCGTTCGCCTCATAACCACACGCAGCGCATTTAAACTGGCTTTGCGTCTGGCGGTTATCCTTCGCAGTATGCCCACAACAGGCGCACTGCTGGCTCGTGTAGGCCGGGTTTATCGCCAACACCTGACCGCCTCGCCATGCCTGCTTATATTCGAGCTGGCGGCGCAGCTCAAACCAGCCCTGATCTAATATCGAACGATTCAGCCCTGATTTTGCCCGGACGTTGCGCCCCGGCTGGCTGGTCGTGCCCGCTGCTGATTTTGACATGCTGGCAACCTTCAAATCCTCAATGACGATCATCGCGTGGTTTTTGCTGATAGTCGTTGTGACCTTGTGAAGGTAATCGCGGCGG
>NZ_PQLN01000183.1:0-3431 GCF_002919855.1 Aeromonas sp. ASNIH8
CCCCAATCTTGCGTCCCCCGCCCCCTTATGTCGCCATCGTGGGGATGACAAGGCACAGCAAAAAGAGCGCCAATCAAAACAAGAGTCCGCGATACCATAAATAATCGGATTTAAATTCTGATAAATGCGCAATGTGCAGATCGAATGCACCACTTCAGTGATCGGCCATCACAGTGGCGCAGCATGTTTACCCGAGTCACCGAGAAAGGCCTCGTGGTATCCCCTTCACAGCCCGTTTTTTCGGCAGATCATGTCGATACGATGCCGCTTTTCAGCATGGATGATGCCTGTCATGGGGTAAGCCCGAGGGCCATACGGCGTGTTTCTTCGGGGCGGGCTCCAGGGGCGGATGTGGATGGAGCGCACCAATAAAGTGCAATTGCACCAATATAGATCAACCGAGTGGCACAGTTTGCCTTGCACCGCGGCGCAAAGGCGACATGGGCACCGCTTTGCTCACTGCCACGAGCACTGCAATATGCAGAGCATGAAGTGACTCGAGCGGCGGATGCACTACTTCCCTTCCCTCTAGCCCCCTTCCCATGAGCGTGCTGGTCGCGAGTCCACAGGCCTGCCCATCCACCAGCCCCCCAGCCAGAGTCCCATCAGGATGGGGCATCCATTCAGGCATAGGCAGAAGGCAGAATAAAAAAGTCGGCCCGAAGGCCGACTCGCTGCTCCCTGTGACAGGGCTTCCTTACTTGAGGTATTTGCCGTCAGCACCGACCTTGCCCGGGCCGTTCAGTACCCAGACCCGCGCCGAATAGGCGGGCACCGCAAAGCTCAGGCTGCCGTTGCTGACGCTCTGGCTCGCACCGGTTACCGCGTCCGTGTAGGTGCCGTTCTTCAGGCCACTCAGGTTTATCTGCTGGGCCGAGTTGGCCGCAAGGCCCACGGCGGCGTAGCTCCCTTGGGCGCTCAGATCACGCACGAAGCTGATGCCGCTCCCCCACTCGTTCACCTGGCTCATGGGCGCCTTTTGCAGGGCGGGCACCGCCTTGCGGATCTGGTTCAGGCGCTTGATGTGCTGATAGAGCGGGTGGCTCGGGGTGGCGGGGTTGTCCAGCACCTCCCCGTAGTAGACACGACCGGTCTGATCCACCGTCATGGTGGCCCCGTCGATGTCCTGGGGCTTGCCCGCCTGGAACATCACCTCCTCCCCGTAGTAGAGGGTCGGGATCCCCCGCGCCGTCCAGAGCAGGTTGTAGGTCATGGCCGCATTGCCCTCTTCCCCGCCGTAGCGGTACTTGAAGTCGTTGTCCGGCCCCACGTCGTGGTTCTGGAAGAAGGTGATGAGCTTGGTGGCATCCCCATAGACCCAGTCCATGGCGAAGATCCCCCCTACCCCGCCAAAGTTCCCCCGGGCGACGTTGTCACGGAAGGTGGAGAACAGTGAGAAGTCCAGCACCGAGAGGCCGGAATCGCCCCCTGCACGGGGATTGGCCGGGTTGGCCGTGGTGCGGGTATACCACCAGGGGCGGATCACCGCCGAGGCATTGTCGTTGGCCAGCTCAGAGCCCCATCCGGTGCCCTTGACCAGGTTTTCGCCAAAGACGAACAGCCCCGGCTTGTGGGCCTGCCAGTCGTGGACATAGGTCAGCAGTTCGTCCCGCTCGATGTGCTTCAAGGTATCGATACGGATGGCATCGACCCCCATGTCGAGGTACTGACGAATGGCGCCGTTGAGGTAGTCCTTGACGTTCTGGTTGCCGGTGGCCAAGTCGATGCAGTCCCCCGCCATGTGCTTGCGCTGCAGGGCAAGCGGGCTCTCCCAGTCACCGCCGGACATGAAACCGTCCAGGTGATACCAGGCGGGATCCAGGGTCTGGGCGTCGATGCCGAAGAAGCGGTTGGGGTTGTAGCCTGCGCTCGGCACGGTGGCGCCGGTCTTGGGATCTACCAGGGGCTGGGTGCCCGCCGGATCCGACTGGCAGCGGGCCTTGTACCAGTCGGGAGCCGCCGGGTTGTCGTCGTCACAGCGGTTGGCACTGGCGTAGTCCCCAAGATTGCCCTGATAGGGACCATTGTTGATGAGTCCCTGGCTCGACCCCGCCGGTACGTAGTATTTGACGGGCAGGCGATCGATCCAGGTCTTGCCGCGCAGGCCGTACTGGCTCGAGTGGTTGAGCACCACGTCCTGGATCACCTTGAGCCCCTTGGCGTGGGCCGCCTGGATGAACTCCCGGTAACCCGCCCCCGGCGACTCCAGACGGGGATCGACCCGGTAGAAGTCGTAGGCTTGACATCCTCCCCCACCTTAGCGCTTCGCGTCACAGGAGGGGGATCCCCATTACTGGGTGATAGCTGCTCGCGCAGTACCGGGTTCCTGCTTCATCGGGCGGCCTGATTGCACCGCGCCTCCACAGGCTAAAACGGCGTGTCCCGCCGCTAAAATATTGCGAGCGCCGTTCACATCGGCGTTCGCCTCATAACCACACGCAGCGCATTTAAACTGGCTTTGCGTCTGGCGGTTATCCTTCGCAGTATGCCCACAACAGGCGCACTGCTGGCTCGTGTAGGCCGGGTTTATCGCCAACACCTGACCACCTCGCCATGCCTGCTTGTATTCGAGCTGGCGGCGCAGCTCAAACCAGCCCTGATCTAATATCGAACGATTCAGCCCTGATTTTGCCCGGACGTTGCGCCCCGGCTGACTGGTCGTGCCCGCTGCTGATTTTGACATGCTGGCAACCTTCAAATCCTCAATGACGATCATCGCGTGGTTTTTGCTGATAGTCGTTGTGACCTTGTGAAGGTAATCGCGGCGGGTATTGGCGATATGTGAGTGCAGCCGCTGGATCTTGGCTTTTTGTTTCTTCCAGTTGCTGCTGAACTTTACCTTTTTGCTCAACTGGCGTTGGAGCCTTGCCAGCTTGGTCTGATTGGTTTTGAAGCTGTTGACGGGCTCAAACACCGTGCCGTCTGACAGGGTTGCGAGCTTGGCGATCCCCGCATCTAGCCCGACCATTGAGCCGGAGGGGTGAATTGGCTCAAGCGTCTCCTGCTCGACCTGAAAGGAGATATACCAGTGCCCGGCTGCTTGGCTGACGGTCGCGTTTTTAATTTTCCCTTCAACTGGCTGGGACTGGCGAAACTTGACCCACGCCAGACCGGCAGGAATCTTCACGCGACCTTTTTCAAGGCGGCAATACTTGTCAAAGTTGACTAAGCGGATTGAGTCGCGGTTGTCGCTTTTCTTCTTGAAAACGGGAGCCTTGGCGGCGAGTTTTTTATCAAAGCAGCGCATCCACGCGCCGTGCAAGTCTTTGAGTTTCTGCTGGAGGTTGTCGGTATATGCCTCGGTCAGAAAGGCCATTTCTGGGTCTTTCTTCCAACTGGTGAGCATCCGGTTCAGCTCAAAGGCAGAAGGTAGTTTTTCGCCAGCATCCAGAATGCGCTTTGTCTCTGCCAGCCCGTGATTCCAGACATAA
>NZ_PQLN01000184.1:0-3397 GCF_002919855.1 Aeromonas sp. ASNIH8
ATGGGCACCGTGGGCCCGCAGTAGTCGATAAAGAGCTTTTCCCCCGCCTTGTGGATCTGGCGCATGGAGCGCTTTTGCAACTGACACCAGGACTTGTAACGGTCACAGAACTGGGAGTAGCTGTAACAGCTATTGGGATAGCGCTGGGTGTACTCCTCCCAGAGCAGCTGTTTGGAGACCCCCTTGCGCTTGAGCTCCTGATGGACAGAGGGCCAATCCGGCACAACATGGCGGGCCGAGATGGTGGTATCGGCCTGCGGATAGAACAGGGCAGCCAGTCGGCCATCATCAAGCTCGGTAGGTAAGGGCCAGGTAAGGCCGAGCGCCTGGGCACTTTTGAGGAGTTTCTGGATGGAGCCGACACTGACCTTGGTACAGATACTGATTTGGCGAACAGAGAGGTCAGCTTCCAGCCGCAGTCGCAGTACTTCACGAATTTTACGCATTGCAATCCTCTTGGCAGACATAGGCTCTTCCCTGGCAAAAGGGAGAGCGTATCAAAGGTTTTTAAATCAATGCGTTAAGGATGATTCCGGTGAATGTGAACAGTGATTCCGGGATGTTGAACACTGTTTCCGGAAAGGAGGGGCGAAGTGTTCAGGTTGAACCGGAATGAGCGTTCATATTGGTCCGGAAATGGTGTTCACGTTGAATCGGAATTGGTGTTCATGATCGGCCGGAATATGCAACCTTGTGATAGATCTGATTTTTGTGTCCAGATCTCATGCAGGAGTCGGCACAATTCATGCTCATGTTTGTTGTAGCCTGAGCTCGGAGCGTGAGTTGGTAGGACAAAGGTAACTGTTCAACAGCCGGGGCTTGGTAATCCTCCCTAAAAATGGGGGCATTACCCGGCACAAGTCTCACTGGAAAATGTTCATGATGCTGAGGTGCTGCCGACTCTGCTCAATCCACTACGACGCAAGCTGGGACGTGTTTATGCTGATGGCGCCTATGACAGCAAAGCCAGCCATCAGCTGATAGCGCGCAAAGGGGCAACAGCCTGTATCCCGCCTCACAAGAACGCGGGGTTATGGAAAAAGGGGCATCCGAGAAATGAGGTGGTGCGGGTGATGCGCAAGGAGGGGCTGGGGCAGTTGTGGCTTGATGGTTGATTTGGGAAACAACGCCATACTGAAGGAAATGTACTTTAAAGTAACTTAAGGAAGACAGCGGTTTGAGGCCGGTGTCAGGTGATAGCCAGAACTGCCCAATATATGGGCAAGAACGCCCCGCCCTCTTTATTCATCACATTGAAAGATCAAGCGGAGTACGCTCTATTTTGCAAGATCACTCGAGCACATGCTGAAAATACTTCTCATTCTGCTGATCAAGCTGTCCTAAGGGGTCCGTAAGAAATCACTAGCCTTTCCTCACAGAGTGAACATCTTCAGGTAATTGAACCTTTACTCGTCTATACGTGAACTTTATCATTAGGTACATCGCACTTTAAGGTTGCTATTTAAGTTAGTAATTTTACTTAGCTTAAGCATTACTGTTTGGAGAGGATAGATGGCAAGGAAAAGGCGGACATCAAAGAAACTTGGAGATTTTTATCTCATTATACTTGCCATAGTTATCTTTATTACTATCAAGATCATTGAAGCTATAAAAGCGGTTCCCTGGCAACTTTGGGTGGGTGCATTCTGCGTTTTATTTCTTTTTTTCACATACCGTTACAACAAAACCACCGACAAAGCAGAAAAGCCAACAGTTACAGCCACATCTCATCCGACTAAGCACACTTCACCAGTGCATAGAGAGCCGCCGAGGGCAGCTTTCGCGCCATCACCGGCACCCAGTCATTCGAATGCCATGGCCAAAGCGGATACAGGAATGCGACCAGATACGCCCCCCCACCAGCAACCGAATCCAGACACTGAAAATGTGATCAAGGTATCGACCACTGACCTTATGATTTCTGGGGCATCAACCCCCGTTGCGCCCACAATGATGAATGCAAACTCTTTTTCCGATAGAACGCCAACTGCTCTTTTAGATGAACCGATAACTATCGCTGATTATGAGGATGAGGATGAGGACGACATTCTCACTACTGTGGGTATTGCATCTCATCACAGTAGATCTCCATCACCAGAGTTCAGGATCAGTTTTGCTTTTGAAGACCACAGTGCTACCAGTGATGACCACTCCCCCTCTCCTGCATTTACGCCTTCTGAACTAATTCCTGCTGGTCCACGAATCATTGCTCGATGGATGTCACCAGGTGAAGAGATCACTCTGGCAGGTCTAAAAATTAGCGGAGGCATGTTTTACGTAGGCGATGCAACGAATGTGAGCGGTCTACTTAGTGAGCCATCTCTTATCAATCCACAAGCATCAGTTACTATCAAAAATGCCCCCTTGGACCTCCCCTTGGAGGGATACTATCCAAGCTATCGCAATCTATCTCCTGAAGCCAAAAAAAGGTATTTGCAATGGATGGAAAATGGTCGAAAAGACCCAAGCGTTGCTATCGGATATGTCTTCATTTTCTTTTATGGATTAGAGCGCCGTTATTTTATTGACGCCCAAAAAGATGAACTCGCGAAGAGAGAAATGCCATTTATTGAAGCCGAGGTCACTAGGCTACTCTCCATCTATCCGCATAACGGCTCCTTTGCACGATATGCCACCAATTTTCTTGAGTACGGAAAGGTAAGGAGCATTAGTGATACGTTATATCAACTTCCAGCTCCAGAAGCGGACCCGTTTTTTTGCATGAGCATACCATTTTCGTTAAAAATATGCCTAGGCCAGCTAGTCAGAGACAATAAACCTGTTCCTGCCGACTGGGCTTTACTCTGGGCCACCTGCATCCCAACAATTTCCTTACGGACACCTGCTCAGCGATGCTTTGATATATTCAAGGCCATGTTTATGGTCATCTATAAGCGTGAGTTTGGGGATGGTATTAAGCTGAAAGCTCTCAAAGCTCGCGTTGAATTATTCTACTATCCTGCGTCCGGTGCGTTGGGAAGATTAAATTGCACCAGCGACTTATCAGATGTTTCACTCTCAAAAGCATACTCGAACAAACTGAGCAAAATTGTTGACCTATGTACTTCCCTACTTGAGCCATACAGCCGGTATCTGGGGAGAAATGTTGGATCAGAAAACACCCTGGAAGCGTTGCTTCATCTGCCATATCAGTATTGGCCAACAGCCATGAAACAAACGTTCGTGACGCTGGAAGAGGTTGTTGGTGTTGATGCAATGCTCCTGCCTTGGTCTGACCTTGCCGCGCGTATAAACATCGACAACACGGGACAGGGTGAGAGCGTGAACATTTTGTTAAATTTCACCCAGTTTTTTGAGACCCGCATTGAGTACCGTTTCCAGATATTCACTGCTCATTCCTGCGATTTTTTGCTTCCGTCTTACGCTCGCCTTGCGT
>NZ_PQLN01000185.1:0-3303 GCF_002919855.1 Aeromonas sp. ASNIH8
AGGAGAGCGGAGCAGTGGCTCAACCTACGACCTCGGAAATGTCTCGGATTCAGGCAGCCTGTCAAGGTATTCGAAGAGTACCGTCAGGCGGCATAGGCGAGTGTCGCACTTCGAAGTTGAATTCGCGCTTTACGTCAGCGGGATCAAGAAAAACTCATCGCTGTTTATTGCCATGCTGGAAAAGCTGCGCCACCACTACCGACGAGCCAAAACCATCACGTTGATCCTCGATAACTACATCATTCACAAAAGCAAACAGACCGAGCGATGGTTGAAGAAGAATCCCAAGTTCTGCCTGGTGTTCCAGCCAGTTTACAGCCCTTGGGTTAATCACATAGAACGGCTATGGCACAAGTTACATGAAACCATCACGCGCAATCATCAATGCAGAGGGATGGCAAACCTGCTGGCCCGAGTGAAACACTTCATGGATACCGTGTCTCCTTTCCCGGGGAATGGCTATGGCACAGCGAAGGTGTAGCACTATTGGGATCAGTTATTTAGCAATTGCTCAAAACGGGGGGTATCTTGCGGCGTGCTGATGATCAGAATATCGCGAATGCCCGCCAGCATCAGGGCGCTGAGCGGGTAGTAGATCATCGGCTTGTCATAGATAGGCAACAGTTGCTTGCTCACCGCCATGGTCACCGGATAGAGACGGGTGCCTGAGCCACCGGCCAGAATGATGCCTTTACGTTTGGTCATGATGCTTGTTTCTTATTTTTAAATTGCAAAAGAAAAAGGTGGCTTGCAGCTACACCTTTTACGTTTTATCTCTTGCCAGCCAGGGATGCACTCAACACATCCCTGACCAGGGATTTACTTGCTGAGGATCTCGGTCAACATCCGCTCCACGCCGACGGTCCAGTCCGGCAGTACCAGATCAAAGGTGCGCTGGAATTTGTCGGTATCAAGGCGGGAGTTATGGGGGCGTTTGGCAGGGGTCGGGAAGGCGCTGGTCGGCACTGCATTGAGTTGCGTGACCGCCAGATCAACGCCAGCCTCTCTGGCTTTGGCAAACACCAATTGGGCGTAGTCAAACCAGGTGGTGGTACCGGAGGCAATCAGATGGTACAGCCCGGCAACCTCGGGTCTGCTCTGCGCCACGCGGATCGCATGGGCGGTGCAATCGGCCAGTAACTCGGCACCGGTCGGGGCGCCGAACTGGTCATTGATGACCGACATCTCGCTACGCTCTTTGCCAAAGCGCAGCATTGTCTTGGCAAAGTTGGCTCCACGGGCGGCGTAGACCCAGCTGGTGCGGAAGATCAGGTGACGAGCGCAGAGAGCCGCCCCCTGTTCCCCTGCCAACTTGGTTTCACCGTAGACGTTGAGCGGTGCAGTTGCATCGGTTTCCACCCAGGGACGCTCACCGCTGCCATCGAACACATAGTCGGTGGAGTAATGCACCAGCCAGGCACCCAATGCTTCCGCTTCTTTGGCGATCGCCGCCACACTGGTCGCGTTGAGCAGCTCGGCAAATTCCCGCTCACTCTCCGCCTTGTCGACTGCGGTGTGGGCTGCGGCGTTGACAATCACGTCCGGCTTGACCAGACGTACCGTGTCGGCCACCCCTGCCGGGTTGCTGAAATCGCCACAATAATCGGTGGAGTCAAAATCAACGGCAGTGATGCGGCCCAGCGGTGCGAGTGCACGCTGCAGCTCCCAACCGACCTGACCGTTTTTGCCAAACAGCAGAATATGCATCAGGCACGCTCCCCGTAATTCTGCTCAATCCAGGATTGGTAGGCACCGCTCTTGACGTTGTTGACCCACTGTTCGTTATCCAGATACCACTGCACAGTTTTGCGAATGCCAGATTCGAAAGTTTCTTGCGGCTGCCATGCGAGCTCACTGCTCATCTTGCTGGCATCGATGGCATAACGGCGATCATGGCCAGGGCGATCCGCCACATAGGTGATTTGCTCACGATAAGAGCCCGCCTTCGGCACCATCTCGTCCAGCAGATCGCAGATGGTGTGTACCACCTCCAGATTCTGCTTCTCGTTATGACCGCCGATGTTGTAGGTCTCCCCGACCAAGCCCGTGGTCACCACCTTGTAGAGCGCGCGTGCGTGGTCTTCCACATAGAGCCAATCGCGAATTTGGTCGCCCTTGCCATAGACCGGCAGCGGCTTACCATCCAACGCATTGAGGATCACCAACGGGATCAGTTTCTCGGGGAAATGGTACGGGCCGTAGTTGTTGGAGCAGTTGGTGACGATGGTGGGCATGCCGTAGGTACGGCGCCAGGCGCGCACCAGATGGTCACTGGAAGCCTTGGAGGCAGAATAGGGGCTGCTGGGGGCGTAGGGCGTCGTTTCAGTGAAGAGTGGCAAGGGTTCACCAGCAGACGCTTCATCCGGATGTGTCAGATCGCCATACACCTCGTCGGTGGAAATATGGTGGAAGCGGAAGGCCGTCTTGCGCGCCTCGTCCAGACCGTTCCAATAGGCGCGGGCCGCTTCCAGCATCATATAGGTGCCGACGATATTGGTCTCGATGAAGTCGGCGGGGCCTGTGATAGAGCGATCAACGTGACTCTCGGCGGCCAAGTGCATCACGGCATCCGGTTGATGGGTAGCAAACACCCGATCCAGTTCGACGCGGCTGCAGATGTCGACCTGCTCAAACGCGTAACGATCGCTGCCCGAGACCTCAGCCAGGGATTCCAGGTTGCCTGCATAGGTCAGCTTGTCGAGGTTGACAACTGAGTCTTGGGTATGCTGGATGATATGGCGAACAACGGCTGAACCGATAAAGCCGGCACCACCAGTCACAAGGATCTTCATTGAAAGGTTCCCGATTTCAAGATAACGAAATGACAAGACATTGTTTGACGCTTGCGTAGAAGATTTTCACGGTAGGTTTGCGAAGCGCCTACACTGATGACTAAATCGTCTAAATAACCGTTCCGAAATGTAGATCACTTATCCGGGAAAGAAGGGAACTCGGCGTCGTTTGTGCGATCTGATTAATCGCCAAACCAATCAAACGACAAACGAGCCGAGCCCGAAATGATACTAACACTCCCCGACCATGATGAGCGACGCCGGATCATCAACAAGATGCACCGGACCAAAGATAAAGATCTCTGCCGGAGGCTCAACGCCATCTTGCTCCTTGCTGACGGGCACAGTGTCTCGGCTGTTTCTCGGCTCACTGCCGCCGCCCGGTGAGGTGTCCTGACAAGATCGGACAGTCCCGGATCAAGCAGCCTGAGCAGTTCTCCAATACCTCTTGTTAAACTCCGCCGGGCTGACATTGCCAAGTCGTGAATGCCGACGCTGGCGGTTGTAAAAA
>NZ_PQLN01000186.1:0-3298 GCF_002919855.1 Aeromonas sp. ASNIH8
TGTTGGTCAGTGCAAACAGCACTGCTTGTACTTCTAGCCGCAGCCAAAGGGACACGGCTCGTTGCGGCCAATCTTGATGGGTACCACCACTGGTGTTCGCTACGTTGTGCCAGAAAGTGGGCATGAAGGATACGAGCAGCAAATCGGGCCTTGGTGGCTTGCTCTTGCAGGTGTTCATTGCTGAGCGCCTCCAGCGACGTAGACATGGTTTCTTAACCATGTGTTCTTTATGGTCTCTGTCATCCGGGGGATGTCGCTCCAATGGATAGGCATCTATATCGGTCTCAGGCACAATGTTCGATTAGATAGACCTGATAATGGGTAGTTCAGCTGATGGCACGAATATTAACCAAAGCGCAATTGAGTAAACTGGAAAGCAAAAGCCAAGCCGAGCTGTTGGCTATCGTGCTTGACCTGGCAACGCATCTTCCCCTCGCAAAAAAGCACCTGATTAACCAGTACCTTACTGCTGAGGATGCCTTATTGGCATTGGCAAAAAAAGAGTATAGCAAGCTCACTCGTCGCCCCCCTTCCTGGGATTATAAGGAGGTGGATGCCTTCTTCGATACCTTGCAAAATCAGTTTATTCCGTTGCTGGCCAAGGGGATCGTCGCCTCTCCAAGGGAGGGAGAACTCTTCGCCCTCGAGTTGCTGGCGAATGCCAGAGCCTTGTATGAAAAGATGGATACATCCAGTGGCAGCTGGGAGGACTACCATCTTGCGCTGGTCGAACAGTGGTTGATGGCGATCGCTGCTCAACGAGAGTCTGTCCCCCCAGAGGTGCTGGCTCGTCGATTACGTGACGGATTGTCAGACATTGATCCATCGATCAGCATTACTTGCCTGTTTGATTACCGTGATGTGCTCGGCTCCCCAGTGATGCGAGCCTTGCGCGATAACTATGCGGCGGCAGGTCTATTGCCAGAGGCGTTGGGGTTGAGCTTTGAGTTGCGTGATATTGCATTCTTTGACTCGGTGCAACAGGCTGGTCTCTTTAGCCACCCCCGTCAGCAGATTGACTATGCCAGACTGCTGACCGACGAATTACGCGCCGATCAAGCCATCGCGGTATTAGAGGCAATGGACTCGGCTCTGTTGCAGCGCCACCGCCAATTGAACCTGTGGCATCAAGTGTTGATCCGGGCCTATCTGGAAGAGGGACGCCGAGCTGACGCTCATGCTCAGGCATTACGCGCGTTTGCTAGCACACGGGCAAACTCGTTTTTTGCGAGTTATTGCCAAAGTGGAGATGAGCCTAGAGAAGTAGCATTAGGCCAGTTTGTTGCCATTGCCGAATCATGGGGGCTACGCGAGGTCTTGTTGCTGTTGGAGGAGGTTGATGCATGGCCACAACTGGCACAACGGCTTGAGCAATGTACAGATGCAGACTTGCAGGAGGATCTCTCACTCCTTGCTGGTTCAACCGTACGAACCTGGTCGAGCCGCCTCTATCAGCAGGGATTTATCGTGGTGGCAGTGCGGCTACGTCGTCAATTGGTGGCCAATGTCGTTAATCAGGGCAAGAGCACCTACTACACGGGGGCAGCCTCGGATCTGAAAAAGAGCCTGGATTATCAGGCGGCCTTAAAGGTAGAACAAGAGGATGGAGAGAGACCTCTCTGTTCGCCACAGGAGTATCTGAATCAGCTTTATCAGCAGCACAAACGCAAGAGCAGCTTTTGGGAGGCGGTTCGTCAAAAGCTACCGGCCATTACCATGTCGGCGAGCGGTGTGCAGTATCAGGCCGAGAATAAATAAGGCGCTAACACCTTTCACTCGGTCAGTCAGCTTGTGCTGGTGTTCCATGCGCCCTTGGCTGTCCAGCGCCTCGATAGCACTCATCTGGATGTCTCATTGCCACGACATCCTTCAAGCTACCCAAAACAAGAGAGAGCCATTGGCTCTCTCTTGTTTTCGAAATAGGTGTTTTCAAAAAATGTGTTTTCGAAAAAAGTGTTATCGAAAGAAGATCTCATCAAAGTCCGGCTCTTCATCCCAGATGGCGTGCTGACGTGCGTCCCAGCGCTCGGCCAGATAGGGTTTGAGGGTTGCAAGGGTGGTGATGGTCGCCAGTTGTCCATGCAACTGCTTGATATCCCGCTGTAGATAGTGCTGATGCTCCTCGAACGCGAGATCGGTCTTCTTCTTCGAGCGCTGTTTAAACTTGTGCAAGATAACCCCTTGCACTCCCTCCGGGCCACTATAAAAGCAGATCTCGAGCTCACGTTTTTTCTGCCAGAGCGCCGGATTGATGGCCACCAGATTCTCTTCACTCAGCAGCTTGTCTGCCTCGGGCAGATGGGTGTGAGCCAGGTGCAACAGAGTAAACATATCCCGCGTTTCCCACGCATGGCTGAGCTCGCCCATCAGGCGGCTCTTCTCTTCACGCTTGACCGGGTCTTGCTCCCGATCCGGGTGCAGCGTCATAGCCAGCTTGCGATAGAGCTGCTTAAGGCTTGAGTTATCGAGCAGTTGCTCAACCCTGGCAACCTCATCCGGATCGGCCATGTCATGATGATCCTGCCAACGTGCGAAAGCCTCGTCATTGGCAAAGGGGTCATCGCCACAGTCCGGCGCGTCGTCGTCCCACTCATGCTCATCACCGCCCTGTTTTTGGGCCTGGGCTTGCATATAGTCGCGCAGCTTCTCGGGATTTCTGACCATCTCGCGCAGCAGCTCGATATCATCGGGGCTCTCGCCAAACGCCTCTTGCAGCATGTCAGTGATAAAATCGCAGCTCGCCTCGAGCTGATCATCATCGAGCTGGCTGACGCTGCCCGCTTGCACCGCCATATAGAGTGACTCCAGATCCAGCTCCCCCCGAAACGGGTTGGATTCAAGATACCCTATCAATTCATCAATCCAGCCATGGAGCATCTCGCGCTGCCACTGGGTAAAACTTTTGCGGGCGGTGAAACCGGCCAGCCGCTGGCAAAGCTGAAAAATCAGCCCACACTGCTCACGCTCCAGAGGCTCAATGTCGCTGACAAAGCGCTGATAGATATCCGCCCCCTCTTGCTCCTGTTTGGCCAGCTTGGCCTGCAGCTTTTCGATGGCCTGCCACTGGCGATGAAAATAGGCAAGGGCCGGACTCTCGTGGCGCGGCTCGGCTTTTTTTCGCTTGGCCGAGGTTTTACTCTTGGTCAGTGACATGAAAACTCCAAATGAAAACGGGATAGTTGGCTACCGTGGCCACGGCAGATTATCAGAGGGGAGGAGATGCGCCTATCCTCGCGGTCTGCTGCCGCGACTTGTCGATCTTGAGAAATCATCCTAAAACCTCGTATTGGGGTACCAC
>NZ_PQLN01000187.1:0-3130 GCF_002919855.1 Aeromonas sp. ASNIH8
TTTGAGCATTATAACGAACACCACCCGCACAGCGCCTTGGGATACCGTTCACCCCGGGAATTTCTGCGCAGTCGGGTATCACAATCCTAAGCGGGAAAAAGTGTCTGGACCTATGGGGTCAAATCCAACGGATAAACAGTCAGGTGCTCGTAGTGGCGTCGTGAGCTGGGCCACTACAAAGCACCAGCCCGCTATGAAATTTGCAAATCTGCATTCTTGAGCTTAAAGGCACAGCCTTGCCGGATCAGCTCCTCCCGGTTGGCGAGCACCAGTGGGTAGAGCAGGGGATTATTAGCATGTTCCCCGTTGTAGCTCACCTGCATCCGCTCCAGGGCGTAATGCATCAAGGGGACGCGCTGTTCTATCAGCAACTTGCCGTCGGTCATCGCATAGTCGCTGGCGATAATGGCCTGCTGTTCATCACCCAGACAGGGATTGGGGGTCACCACAGCGACCACCCGATTGTTCCACTCCAGATCCTGATCTCGACCGTGGGCCGAAGCGTCGAGTAGCTCCGGCTTGCCCCGAAAGCGGCTCATCACAAAGTCCAGATAATCCCTCTTCTTCTCGCAATACGCCCGCACATGCCAGCGAATGCCGTCATAGACCAAGGTATGGGGAACTATATTGCGCCCGCTACGCTCGGCCGAACTGAGCGACACATAATCCACATCCACCCGTAACTGGCTGCGGGCCGCCTGCACCAGACCGCGTACGATGACGGGGTCGATATGGCGGTTAGGCACATCCAGGATCTCGATATGGCCGTAACGCAGGTCCATCAGTGGCAGCGCCAAGACACCTGCCTCATGCTGGCGCTGATGCTGCTTCTCTCGGTGCAGCAGCAACAGATACTCATCCACCTTGCCTTCGCTAAAGCGAGGGCTGAACTGGGCGGTAGGTTTGTATCCCTTGAGATTGCGGTCGTACTCCAGCCCTTGTGGCGAGACCTCCTGGATATAGCGGTTGATATCCCTCGACGCCTGCTGGCGGCCAATGTTGAAGGCAGTGCAGAGGTGGTTGGTGGTTAGGCGGCCTTCCCACATCAACACGATCTCCAGCAGTCGAAAACGCAAAGTCTGATCCCAGGTGAGCGCCCCAGCGGTCATATGTGCTCCAAAATGCGACATGTGAATGTAACCAGTATCGGCATGAGTATACAGGCGACATATACTGGCAGCACCAATTGTGTAGAGCAAAGGAGAGGGAAAGTGCGAACAAGTATCCCACGAACAAAAAATGAAAATTTTAGTCATTTAATATCAATGGGTTACCAGTAAATGCTCTCGTGCCATATGACTTATTCGCACCTTCCTTAGGCGAATGGGTCGCTAGGCTGGAGGCCGGCCATCACCATCATGTGGTCCTTATCGCCTTGGCCAACAAGATAATGCGAATTTGCTGGAAAGTACTGACATCCGGCAGGGATTACCAACCCTATCCCAACGCAAGCGCAGCCGTTTAACAGATATTGCATATTCCGGCCGATCATGAACACCATTTCCGATTCAACGTAAACAGATGACAGAAGCGTTCACCCCACGACGTTGCAGCCTGGCTAAAAAAGCAGTCTCTCATGACTGGTAGCTTTATTAGGACGACGACGTGCGGATCCCATCAAGGCCAGAGCCGGAAAACGGCTCACAGATAGGCCGGATACATTGACGCAAACGACTTCTGGAAATCAGTTCAAGCTTGCAGATAAGGAGCAGACCATACATTTTTTATGATGTCGCGCTCCATGTTGGCTTGTGCGAGAGCTTTGCGTAGCCGGGCCACTTCAGCCTCCAGCTCGGCGACAGAACGCGCTCCGGGAATGGCCGATGTATCCTTTCCTCCTTTGGCTGCGACCACCCAGTTGCTCAGTGTGCCTTTGGCAATACCCAACCTTCTGGCGGCTTCAGCTTGGCCAAGGCCTTGCTCCAACACCAGTCGAACCGCCTCTGCCCGAAACTCTGGTGAATAGTGTTCTCTCGATTTCATTCAATACCCCCGATTGTCTCATCGTAACAATCGGGACTGTCTGTGAAAATCAGGATACCTCAACATAGTGCTGCTGGGCCCAAGCGGAGTGGGCAAGACGCATCTTGCCATCGCACTGGCCTATCGGGCTCTGATGGCTGGCATCAAGACCAGATTTATCAGCGCAGCAGACCTGATGTTGCAGCTGCAAGCAGCTCAACGACAGGAGCGGCTTAATGCCTACTTCAGCCGTGTCGTGATGGGGCCGCGTTTACTGGTGATCGATGAGATAGGCTACTTGCCGTTTGGGCGTGAGGAAGCAAACCTGTTTTTCAATGTGATCGCCAAACGTTATGAGAAAGGGAGCCTGATCTTGACGAGCAATCTGCCCTTTAGCCAGTGGGCCAGCACCTTTGCCGATGATCAGACACTAACGGCAGCTATGCTCGATAGACTGTTACATCATGCACACATCGTTCAGATCAGCGGTGAAAGCTATCGTTTGAAAGAGAAACGCAAAGCGGGGGCCACACCCAAAACCAATTAACCCCATGTCCGGGTGGATCACTTTTCAATCGGCGAAATTAGCCAGAGTGGATCAGTTTTCGGTCGGCGTTGACAATCAAGGAAGCCCGCTCTATTGATGAACGGCCGGCTATCGTCGATAGCCGGGAGCGGCTCGGTGATTGGGAGGCGGATACGGTGCTGGGCAAGCAAGGCACAGGTGCACTGGTCACCCTGGTGGAGCGCAAGAGCCGGCTCTATCTGGTCAAGCGGGTCGCGAGCAAACAGGCTGGGGTGGTGCGGGATGCGATAATCGAGATGTTAACGCCCTACATCGAGCAGGTGCATACCATCACCTTTGACAACGGCGGCGAGTTTGCCGAACACAAGGCGATAGAGGAAGCGCTGGGTGCCGAGACTTACTTTGCGCACCCTTACTCTTCGTGGGAGCGCGGTCTGAACGAGAACAGCAATGGGCTGTTGAGGCAGTTTATCCCAAAGGGAACAGACCTGAGAGAGGTCACGGACGAGGATGTCAGGAGAGCGGAGCAGTGGCTCAACCTACGACCTCGGAAATGTCTCGGATTCAGGCAGCCTGTCAAGGTATTCGAAGAGTACCGTCAGGCGGCATAGGCGAGTGTCGCACTTCGAAGTTGAATTCGCG
>NZ_PQLN01000188.1:0-2997 GCF_002919855.1 Aeromonas sp. ASNIH8
GCGAACCGGAATTGCCAGCTGGGGCGCCCTCTGGGAAGGCTGGGAAGCCCTGCAAAGTAAACTGGATGGCTTTCTTGCCGCCAAGGATTTGATGGCACAGGGGATCAAGATCTGATCAAGAGACAGGCTGTGATGCTTGCCGATCACCTCGTCACGTTCAAATCCCACGATCTTGAGAAACAGCGCGTTGGCGAAGGTGACCACTCCCGCCGGGGTGAACTGGACGAAGGGGACCTGCAACTGGATAGCCTGTTCAAATGCCCCCAGCTCCACCACCCTTGCCGCTTGCTCACTGGCTTCCTTGCTTGCTTTTTGATTCCAGAACATGACAGCGCTCCTCCATGAGACCCTTGAATGGGATAACGACCAAATATGAGTAAATTAACAATAGCATTGCGTCCTGATGAGTCGTCATCGTACTCAAATTAACTTTTTATTTTTCAATGTTGATAAATAGCTTCTTAATTGTAGGGTCTCGTACCAAGGTTATTTATCTCGTGGACCGCTTTGGGCCCCAGGGAATATTGGCATGAAGGCGCCTCTTTTGGCACTGACAATTGTCACGATGCCCCTATATATCGCCTTCGTATGAACCCTGTGGCACGTCAGGGATCTCGGTGGGGATAAAGTTGAGTCTTCTGGAACGCGGTGAAATTAGGTGGCTACGGGGATCGGGAAAAAGCCGCTATCTGACTCTCTGGTGTGAGAAATAAACGGCCAAGGGTGTGAGTTTTTGGATATCCGGCATGTGTGAACCCGTGACGACATTGCCGCTTCGGTATATTTTCTGTCCCGAAACAGGGAGTGTTTATTTTGCCTGCAAGGTAGAGAGTTTCTGGTTCAGGGACTCAATCTCTTTCTGATATCGGGTAGTGACCGACTGCATCTCTGCCGAGACATTGCGGGATCTTGCCTTGTTCTCCGTGATCTGGGTCATCTCGTTGTTCATCTTCTGCTTTTTGGCCTCGATCTCGGTGCGCAGAGCCTCGGCCTGGCGTTGTTTCTGGCCGTTCGCCAGGCTCTGCTCTATCTCCCGGGTCTGGTTGGCCGCCTGCTCCACCGCCTCGGGGGAGGGGGTATAGACATTGAGTACCATGGGTTTGGCGTCGCTGCTGCAGGGGATGTCGCTGAAGGTGATCTGCCCATCGCGGGCGCATTGATAGACAGCCGCCTGGACAACGGGGACGTTGGCAAGCCCCAGGCAGGCGAGAGAGATGACCAGCATGCGTGACATAGACTCCTCCTTGAATCCTCTTCCTTGCACACTAGTACATGGCGCAAGGTCAGACAACGGCCTCGTTCCGGGTGTGACATTCCGGTCCTCACGTCGCCTCTCTCTGGTCCATGGCGGGGAGATCTCCTGCGCAATGGGTGTGCCATGGCGGCACAAAGCGACGGATCCCTGCCTGTTTCCCCGCAGTTCAACACATCAGAGCACCATAACGGGCCGCAATGAGGTATCTTATGCCCCGATTTCATCCATCAAACGGATAAGAGACAACACATGATCATCAAACCCAAGGTTCGCGGCTTTATCTGCACCACCACCCACCCGGTTGGTTGTGAAGCCAATGTTCGTCGCCAGATCGCTTACACCCAAGCCAAGGGCGCCATCGAGAATGGCCCCAAGAAGGTGCTGGTGATCGGCGCTTCCACCGGCTATGGTCTGGCCTCCCGCATTGCCGCAGCCTTCGGCAGCGGAGCTGCCACCATCGGTGTCTTCTTCGAAAAGCCGAGCTCCGAGACCAAGACGGGCTCCGCCGGCTGGTACAACTCCGCCGCCTTCGACAAGGCCGCCAAAGAGGCCGGCCTCTACGCCAAGAGCATCAATGGCGATGCCTTCTCCCACGAGTGCCGTGCCAAGGTGATCGAGCTCATCAAGCAGGATCTGGGTCAAATCGATCTGGTGGTCTACTCCCTGGCCTCTCCGGTGCGCAAGCTGCCGGACACCGGCGAAGTGGTGCGCTCCGCCCTCAAACCCATCGGCGAGGTCTACACCTCCACCGCCATCGACACCAACAAGGATCAGATCATCACCGCCACCGTCGAGCCGGCGAATGAGGAAGAGATCCAGAGCACCATCACCGTCATGGGCGGCCAGGACTGGGAACTGTGGATGGCGGCTCTGCGCGATGCGGGTGTGCTGGCTGACGGTGCCAAGTCCGTGGCCTACTCCTACATCGGTACCGACCTGACCTGGCCAATCTACTGGCATGGTACCCTGGGCCGAGCCAAGGAAGATCTGGACCGTGCCGCCACCGCGATCCGTGGCGATCTGGCCGCCAAGGGGGGGACCGCCCACGTGGCCGTGCTCAAATCCGTTGTGACCCAGGCCTCCTCTGCCATTCCCGTGATGCCGCTCTACATCTCCATGGCCTTCAAGATCATGAAGGAGAAGGGCATCCACGAGGGTTGCATGGAGCAGGTGGACCGCATGATGCGCACCCGCCTGTACGGCGCCGACATGGCGCTGGACGAGCAGGCACGCATCCGCATGGATGACTGGGAACTGCGTGAAGACGTGCAGCAGACCTGCCGTGATCTCTGGCCCTCCATCACCACCGAGAACCTCAGTGAACTGACCGACTACACCGGCTACAAGCAGGAGTTCCTGCGCCTGTTCGGTTTCGGTCTGGACGAGGTGGACTACGATGCGGACGTGAATCCGGACGTGCAATTCGACGTGGTCGAGCTGTAAGTCGGTCACCAGCACAGACAGGGCCCTGCGGGGCCCTGTTTTTTTGCAGCAGACTCAACCTGTTGCCTCAGGTTTATTATCCGCGATCACCTTTTTCCCCGAACAAACCCGCTAGGCTTGCGCTGTCCGGATCACAGACGGCACCGCCGAGGTACGAAAGTCATGACCACATCCTCAGAGATCCCCTCATTTTTAGAGACTCAAATAATTCCAAGTGTGCGGGTATATAAGCGGTGTTGCTTCAGGTAGTAGATAAATTTATCCATCAACAAGACCGCATTGGCTTCTTTCATTTTAGG
>NZ_PQLN01000189.1:0-2912 GCF_002919855.1 Aeromonas sp. ASNIH8
CCCCCTGCCCCGCACCTGGCTGCTCATCGCCTGTTTTGGCATCATCAACAGCGGCTACGGCATCGTCGTGGCCTGGCTGGCCCCGGCCTACATGGCGGCGGGCTGGAGCGCCCAGCAAGGGGGCGAGCTGGTGGCCTGGCTCGCCCTGGCCCAGACCGCGAGCGGCCTTGGCCTGCCTCTGCTGGCAGCCGGTCGGCTGGACCGCCGCCCCTGGATGGCGCTGGCCATCGCCATGCAGCTGGCAGGCTTTGGCGGCCTCTGGCTCGCTCCCCAGACAGCCCCCCTGCTCTGGTGTTTGCTGTGCGGCGCCGGGCTTGGGGGGAGCTTCTCCCTCATCATGGTGATTGCGCTGGATCACCTGCCCGACCCGCGCCGGGCGGGCGCCCTCTGCGCCCTGATGCAGGGGGTCGGCTTCATGGTGGCGGCTACCGGCCCCTGGGTGGCGGCCCGCCTGCACCATGCAAGCGGTGACTTCGCCGCCGCCTGGCAGTGGCAGCTCGGCGCCCTGGTCCTGATGAGCCTGCTGGTGGTGCGTCTCAACCCGCGCCACTACCCAAGGGCCATGGGCCTGCCCCCGGAGCAGGCCATGGCTGTGCAGACGGCAGGCCACAAGCCTGCCTGATCTGGCGAGCACCGGCCTTGGGGGCCAGAAAGCACAACACCGGCCTTGGCCGGTGTTGTTCATCAGGGTGCGGGAAGGCCTGGCGCTCAGCGCCCCTTCTTCTGGCGCCCGCCCTGCCCTGGCCGCGGTTTGCCCGGGGCGGGTTTGCCCCCTTTGCCGGGCGCGCTTTTACCTGCTCCCCCTTTGCTGGCAGCCCCTCTGCCCGCCCCGCCCTTGCCTGCGGGGCTCTTCTTCTCGAAGGCCTCGGGACCCGGCACATTGGGCCGCCCGCCAATCTCGTGATCGTCGCTGCGCCGCGGCTTCTTGGCCTGGGCCGGGGTGCCGGCCGCAGCCGCCTTGGGCTTGGCAACCTGAGCCCCCTTGGCCGGTTTCGCCTCGGAGGAGGAGTCCTCAATCAGCTTGAACAGCTCGATCAGCTCGTCGTCGGTGAGATCGCGCCACTCCCCTACCGGCAGCCCCTTGAGGCTGACGTTCATGATGCGGATGCGCTCGAGCTTGGTCACCTCGAAGCCGAAGTGCTCGCACATGCGGCGGATCTGGCGGTTGAGCCCCTGCACCAGGGTGATGCGAAACACGAAGGGCGCCTCTCGCTTCACCTTGCACTTCTTGGTGACGGTGCCGAGGATGGGCACCCCGGCCGCCATGCCCCGGACGAACTCGTCGGTCACCGGCTTGTCCACGGTCACCAGGTACTCTTTCTCGTGATCGTTGCCCGCCCGCAGGATCTTGTTCACCAGATCCCCGTGGTTGGTGAGGAAGATGAGCCCCTGGGAGTCCTTGTCGAGGCGCCCTATGGGGAAGATGCGGGTGCTGTGGTTGACGAAGTCGACGATGTTGTCCTTCTCCCCCGCCTCCGTGGTGCTGACGATGCCCACCGGCTTGTTGAGGGCGATGAAGACCAGGCTGTCGGCCTCGCGCGGCTCGATCACCTGACCGTTAACCTTGACCAGATCCCCGGCAAACACCTGATCCCCCACCCCGGCCCGCTTGCCGTTGATGAAGACGTTGCCCTGCTCGATGAAACGATCGGCCTCACGACGGGAGCAGATGCCGCTCTCGCTGATGTATTTGTTCAGGCGCATGGATTCATCGGCCAGCATGGGTCACCTCCCGGGTCGGATGGGCCTTGAGAATGGCTGGCTGGATCAGCCGCGCTGTGGTCGGGTTCGTCTGCATACAACTCCATGAAATAAGGGCCTGCGCCCTGCATGTTCGGCAAAAAACGCCGCTACAGTAGCACATTGCACGCGCCCGCGCCCGGCCCCGTCGCACCCTGGCTGCTGGCTCACAGGGGGGCTGCCCCTGATGCAGCAGCAGGCCCCCCATTATCCAGCGTGCGGTGACGCCGCGGCCCTGATTGGGCTGCACCGCGCACTCCCTACCTCTTTTCACTTTATGGTACTCACTTCATGGGCCGGGCCCCCGCCGCCGAAGATAGGGTGCGGCCTTCAGCAGATAGCCAGATGATCTAACGCTTGATATTTATCCAGCAAAAATGCATAAAAAGATTTTGGTCATCGCGAATTATCTGCTCTGACCCGCCGACGACGGGAAATGACACCCCCATCGGGGCGCAACAACGGGCCCCTTGAGCCCCGCGAACCCTGAAGACGGGCATGATCCCCTCTCTGGCAGGACGCCACTTTCATCATTCACCACAGGAGTTAAAGATGAGTCATTCCCTCTCCCAGGAGGCCTTCCTGGCCCAGGTCGCCAGCCGCAACCCTCACCAGCCCGAGTTCATCCAGGCAGTGAGTGAGGTGATCGCCTCCATCTGGCCCTATGTGGAGCGCCACCCCCGCTACCTGCAACACGGCCTGCTGGAGCGATTGGTGGAACCCGAGCGCCTGGTGCAGTTTCGGGTGAGCTGGGTGGATGACCAGGGCCAGGTGCAGGTGAACCGCGGCTACCGGGTGCAGCACAGCTCCGCCATCGGCCCCTTCAAGGGCGGCATGCGCTTCCACCCCTCGGTGGATCTCTCTGTGCTGAAATTCCTCGCCTTCGAGCAGACCTTCAAGAACGCCCTCACCACCCTGCCCATGGGCGGCGGCAAAGGGGGCAGCGATTTCGATCCCAAGGGCAAGAGCGAAGGAGAAGTGATGCGCTTCTGCCAGGCCCTGATGCTGGAGCTCTATCGCCACCTGGGGGCCAACACCGACGTGCCGGCGGGTGACATCGGGGTGGGCGGGCGCGAGGTGAGCTACATGGCGGGCATGATGAAGAAGCTCACCAACAGCGCCGAGTGCGTCTTCACCGGCAAGGGACTCTCCTTTGGCGGCAGCCTCATTCG
>NZ_PQLN01000019.1:0-56150 GCF_002919855.1 Aeromonas sp. ASNIH8
GATTACGACGACATCCTTGATGCCTGCACATCGGCCTGGAAGCACTTTATTGCCGATGTGGAGCGGGTGATGTCACTTTGTAGCCGAGATTGGATAAAACTGACCTAATGTTTAATCCGATTGGTATTCGGCGTGCTGGGCAAGGAGGCGCGCCAGACCATTCACATCGCCCATCGCCTGGGAGCGCTGACCACGGCCTTGCTGGTGGGTGCTTTCGCCCTCGCGCTGCTCTGCCAGCGGTCCCCCTTGAGAGGGTTTGGCTGGTTGTTGCTGGGTCTGCTGACCGTGCAGATTGCCTTGGGATTGGCGAACGTCCATCTGGCCCTGCCGCTGGCCAACGCCCTTGCACACAATCTGGTGGCCGCCCACCTGCTGGCCTGTTGTGTGCTGGCGCGCGGGAGCCTCTCTTTGCCTCATCACGACCCCTTGCCATCCCCTGGGATGGTCAGGAGCCGGACATGAATGGGAGAGGGCGGGTACAGCGCTTCGCCCTCCGCCGGGTGCACGATTATTGTCAGTTGACCAAACCAAAGGTGGTCGCCCTGCTGCTCCTGACCGCCTGGGTGGGCATGCTGCTGGCCGAGCCGACACGCGCCTCTCTGGACGAGATGATACTGGGCCTGGCGGGGATTGGACTGCTCGCTGCCGGGGCGGCGGCCATGAACCATTCTCTGGATAGCGGCATCGATGCCCGGATGCGCAGAACGCGCTGGCGCCCGGTCGCCACGGGACGGATCACGCCGGGGCAGGCGATGAATTTTGCGATCTGTCTGGCACTGTCGGGGTTTGTTCTGCTCCATTGGGGCGTGAATCCCCTGACTGCCTGGCTAACCCTGGCCAGCCTGTTCGGCTATGCGGTCGTCTATACCCTGCTGCTGAAGCGGGCCACATCGCAGAATATCGTCATAGGTGGATTGGCGGGAGCCATGCCACCGCTCTTGGGCTGGACCAGCATCACGGGGCAGCTTTCGGCCGAGCCCTGGCTGCTGGTGATGATCATCTTTACCTGGACGCCGCCCCATTTCTGGTGTTTGGCCATCCACCGGCGCGATGACTATGCCGGTGCCGACATTCCCATGCTGCCGGTCACCCACGGCACCGATTTCACCAAGACAGCCATCCTGCTCTATCTGCTGATCCTGACGCTCGTCTGTCTGCTGCCCTATCTGATCGGCATGTCGGGGCTTGTCTACCTGGTCGGCAGCCTGGGGCTGAACCTTGGATTCTGCTGGCATGGCTGGTTGTTGAAATATGAGGAGCGCCCCGGCCAGGCGATGCGCACCTTCCGTTTCTCCATCTATCACCTGATGCTGCTGTTTGGTCTGCTGATTCTGGATCACCACTGGCTGTGGCGGTTGTCATGATGTTGATGCGGGTCGCGGTCGGGTGAATGGTGACGCTGCGTCGGTGCACAGCAGGGATGCACAGACCTGATGCAAAACAAGATGGCCCCAAGGGGCCATCTTGTTTTCAGGGGGACGGGAGTCTAGAGCTTGACCATGATATGCCGCGGCACCGTGTAGTCCTCCAGCGCGTAGAGGGAGAGATCCTTGCCATAGCCGGACATCTTCATGCCGCCGTGGGGCATCTCGGAGGTGAGCATGAAGTGGGTGTTGATCCAGGTGCAGCCGTACTGCAGGTGGCTGGCTACCTTGCTGGCAAGGCCGAGATCCCGGGTCCAGACCGAGCTGGCGAGGCCGTAGTCCGAGTCGTTGGCCCACTGCACCACCTGCTCGGCGTCGCCAAAGCGGGTCACCGACACCACCGGGCCGAATACCTCCCGGCGCACGATTTCATCCTCCTGACGGGCGTGGGCGATCAGGGTCGGTTCGAAGAAGAAGCCGTGGCCGGGGCGGATCTTGCCCCCCGCCGTCACCTCCACGTGACCGCTGCTCTGGGCCCGCTCCACGAAGCTGGCCACCCGGTTGCGCTGCCGGTCCGAGATGAGCGGCCCCATCTCCACCCCCTCCTCGCGCGGACCGCCCACCTTGATGGAGGCAACCGCCTCGGTCATGGCGGCGACGAACTTGTCGTAGATCTTGCCCTGGGCATAGATGCGGCAAGCGGCTGTGCAATCCTGGCCGGCGTTGTAGAAGCCGAAGGTGCGAATGCCGGCCACCACGGCCTCCAAGTCTGCATCGTCAAAGATGATGACCGGCGCCTTGCCGCCAAGCTCCAGATGGGTGCGCTTCATGGTGCGGGCGGCGCTCTGCAGGATCTTCTGGCCAGTGGCGATGTCACCGGTGAGGGACACCATGCGCACCAGCGGGTGCTCCACCAGCGGCGCCCCCACGCTCTCGCCCCGGCCGCAGACGATGTTGATGACGCCGCGCGGGAAGAGCTCGCTGGCCAGCTCCGCCAGGCGCAGGGCGGTGAGCGGGGTCTGCTCGGAGGGCTTGAGCACCACCGTATTGCCGGCGGCGAGCACGGGGGCCATCTTCCAGGCCGCCATCATCAGCGGATAGTTCCAGGGGGCGATACTGCCCACCACACCGATGGGGTCGCGGCGGATCATGCTGGTGTGCCCCTCGATGTACTCCCCCGCCAGCGGCCCCTGCAGGCAGCGGGCAGCGCCGGCGAAGAAGCGGAAGCAGTCCACTACCGCCGGCAGCTCGTCATTGAGCACCGCCAGATAGGGTTTGCCGCAGTTGAGGGATTCGAGGGCCGCGAACTCCTCGGCGTGGCGCTCGATGGCATCGGCCAGGCGCAGCAGCAGGGTACTGCGGCTCGCCGGGGTGGTGCGGCTCCACTGGGCGAAGGCGCGCTGGGCGCCGTTCACCGCCCGGTTCACCTGCTCGAACGAGGCTTCAGGCACGGAGGCTATGAGCTCCCCGGTGGCCGGGTTGAGGATGGGCTCGGCCTGGCCGTCACCGGTGACGAACTGACCGTCGATCAAAAGTTGGGTAGAGAGTTTCATGGTTGCATCCTTGCGCACGCGTTGAGTCGTTATTTGCCGCTGCCGGAAACGTCCTGGCCGTCGCGGGTGAGGTAGTAGGCAAGCAGAATGGGAATGGTGGTGAAGGCCACTATGATGAGCGCCACCACGTTAGTGACCGGCCTGTCCCGTGGCCGGATCAGCTCCTGATACATCCAGATCGGCAGCGTGGTCTGCTGGCCCGCGGTGAAGGTGGTGACGATCACCTCGTCAAAGCTCAGGGCAAACGCCAGCATGCCCCCCACCAGCAGTGCCGTGGCCAGATTGGGCAGGATCACGTAGCGCAGGGTCTGGAAGCTGTCGGCACCAAGATCCATCGACGCCTCTATGAGGCTCTGGTTGGTGCGGCGAAAGCGCGCCAGGGCATTGTTGTAGACCACCACCACGCAGAAGGTGGCGTGACCGATGACGATGGTCCAGAAGCTGAAAGGGATCTCCATCACCCCGTAGGCGGAGCGCAGCGCGATGCCGGTGACGATGCCGGGCAGGGCGATGGGCAGCACCAGCAACAGCGATACCACCTCCTGGCCGAAGAAGCGGCTGCGTGCGATGGCCCCCGCCGCCAGGGTGCCGAGCACCATGGCGGCCAGCGTCGCCAGTCCCGCTACCTCCAGCGACAGCTGGATCGCGCGCCACACGTCGGGGCGGTTGAGGGTCACCTCGAACCACTTGAGGGTGATGCCGGGGGGCGGGAACTGGTAGCTCTTGCTCTCGCTGGTGAAGGCGTAGAGGAAGATGAACAGGATCGGAAAGTGCAGGAACAGGAGACCGCCGATGGCCGCGTACTTGAGCAGGCCGGAGGGCTGGCTGCCATGGTCCCGCTTCATGGAAGTATTAGAGCGCATCGAAGGCCCCCAGGCGTTTCGCGATGGTCAGGTAGATGGCGATGATGAGGATCGGCACCAGCGAGAAGGCGGCGGCGAAGGGCAGGTTGCCCGCCGTGCCCTGCTGCATGTAGACCACCTGACCTATGTACATGGTGGAGTTGCCTATGATGCTGGGGATGATGTAGTCCCCCAGCGTCAGGGAGAAGGTGAAGATGGAGCCCGCCACCACGCCGGGCAGGGCCAGCGGCAGGATCAGGGTGCGAAAGGTCTGGGTAGGGGTGGCGCCGAGATCGCCGCTCGCCTCCAGCAAGGAGCGCGGGATCCGCTCCACCGCCGCCTGGATGGGCAGGATCATGAAAGGCAGCCAGACGTAGACGAACACGATGAAGGTGCCGATGCGCGAGAACGAGAGCGACGGCCCCCCTATCACCGGCAGCGAGAGGATGGCGTCCAGCAGCCAGTCCAGTCCCAGAGTATCTGCCAGCCAGCTGATGACCCCCTCCTTGGCCAGGATCAGCTTCCAGGCGTAGACCCGTACCAGATAGCTGGACCAGAGCGGCAGCATGATGCCGACGTAGAACAGAGCCCGGGTCTTGCCGCTGGTGTAGCGCGCCATGTAGTAGGCCACCGGAAAGCCGAGCAGGGCGCAGGCCAGGGTCACCAGCAGCGACATGCCGACGGTGCGCAGGATCACGTCCAGGTTCTCAGCCCGCAGCAGGGCAACGAAGTTCTGCAGCCCCAGCTCGTGGCGGATCTGGCCGCTGAACTCGTCCAGTCCGAAGAAGGCGTTGGAGAGCAGCATCAGCAGGGAGCCGACATAGATGATGCCAAGCCAGAGCAGGGGGGGCCCCAGCAGGATGGCCAGCAACAGACCCGGCCGCCCGTAGAGCAGGGTGGAGAGGCGCCGCAGCGGCCGATAGGAGAGGGGGGCAGTGGGTTGGCTCATGGCAAGGCTCGCACTGTGGGGGGCGCTCATGGTTGAGCTCCCTGAGGGGCGGTGTGCAGGCGATGGATCGCCTGCTCCGGCCAGCTGAGGCTGACCCGGGCGCCACGGGGCAGACGGGCCTGGCCCTCGTTGGGGTGGTTGACGATAAGCTCGAGCTGCTCGCCGAGATCGACCCGGTAGCGCACGAAGGGGCCGAGATACTCCACTTCGCGCACCACCCCGGACCAGCCCGGTGTGCCGGCCTCGGCGAGGCGGATCCGCTCCGGGCGCACCATCATCTGCTGAGCATCGCCGCACAGACGGCGGGCCTGCTCCCCCTCGAACAGGTTGACTGTGCCGACGAAGCGGGCGACGAAGGGGGTGGCGGGGGCGTCGTAGATGGTATCCGGCGCGGCGATCTGCTCGATCTTGCCCTGATTGAAGATGCAGATGCGGTCGCTCATGGAGAGCGCCTCCTGCTGATCGTGGGTGACGAAGATGAAGGTGATGCCGAGCTGGCGCTGCAAGGCTTTGAGTTCGAGCTGCATCTGCTCGCGCAGCTTGAGGTCGAGGGCCCCGAGCGGTTCGTCCAGCAGCAGGATGCGCGGCTGGTTGATCAGCGCTCGGGCGATGGCGATGCGCTGGCGCTGGCCGCCGGAGAGCTGGCCCGGCTTGCGGTTGCCGACGCCGGGCAGGCGCACCAGTTCCAGCATCTCGTCCACCTTGCGGTAACGCTCCGCCTTGGCGACGCCCTTGAGCATCAGGCCGTAGCCGATGTTGTCGCGCACATCCATGTTGGGAAACAGGGCGTAGTCCTGAAACACGGTATTGAGGTTGCGATCGTAGGGGGGCACGGTGGAGCAGGGCTCGCCAAACAGCTGGATCTCCCCCTCGCTCGGGTATTCGAAGCCCGCGATCATCCGCAGGCAGGTAGTCTTGCCGGAACCGCTCGGCCCCAGCAGGGTGAAAAACTCGCCGGCCGGGATCTGGAAGGAGATGTCGTCGACCGCCTTCACCTCGCCATAGTGGCGGCTGACCCGGTCAAATTGTACGGCATTCATGGGACGTCCTTGTCTGTGTGGGAAGCGGGCCGGACTCCTGTCCGGCCCCATATCGGCATTTACTGAGGCACCTCAGCGGCCACCCAGGATGGCGATATAGTCCGAAACCCAGCGGTAGTAGGACACGCAGGTTCCCTGGCTCTTGCACTGGGAGACAGGGGTACGCCAGAAGTGAACCCGATCGAAGTTGTCGATGCCGTTGGTCTTGCACCCCTCTTTCCCGAGCAGGGCATTGCCCTCGCAGGCGGCCGGTACCACGGGCACGGAGCCGAACCAGGAGGCGAGATCCCCCTGCAGTTTGTTGTTGAGGGAGTGCTCCAGCCACTGATAGGCACAGGTGAGGTTCTTCGCCTCGCTGTGCACCATGCTGGTATCGGCCCAGCCGGTGACGCCCTCCTTGGGCACCGTCGTGGCGATAGGCTGCTTGTCGGCGATCAGGGTATTGGCCTGGAACGGCCAGGAGCCGGAGGCCACCACCCCCTCGTTCTTGAAGTCGTCGATCTGGACGAAGGCATCGTGCCAGTAGCGTCCCACCAGCTTGCGCTGCTGGCGCAGGAGGTCGAGGGCGGCCTTGTACTGATCCTCGTTCAGCTCGTAGGGATCCTTGATGCCGAGCGCCGGCTGGTGGCTCATCAGATAGAGGGCGGCATCGGCGATGTGGATGGGGCCGTCGAACGCCTGCACCCGCCCCTTGTTGGACTTGCCGTCCGGCAGGGTCTGCTCCTCGAACACCACGTTCCAGGAGTCGGGCGCCTTGGGAAACACCTTGGTGTTGTACATCAAGATGTTGCCGCCCCACTGGTAGGGCACGCCATAGTGCTTGCCGTCTACCGTGTGCCAGGGGGCATTCTGCAGGCGGGGGTCTATCTTGCTGTAGCTCGGGATGAGCGCCAGGTTGAGCACCTGCACCTTGCCACCGGCAATCAGACGCAGACTGGCATCGCCGGAGGTGGTCACCAGATCGAAGCCCCCCTCGTTCATCAGCGCCACCATCTCGTCCGAGGTGGCGGCCGTCTTGACGTTGACCTTGCAGCCGGTCTCTTTCTCGAAGCCGGTCACCCAGTCGTAGTTCTTGTCGGTCTCGCCGCGCTCCACGTAGCCGGCCCAGGCCACGATGTTGAGCTGGCCTTCACCCTTGCCGAGGGTGGTGGGGGCAGCCTGGACCTGGCCTGCCAGCAGGGCGGGGATCAGGGCCAGGGTGAGGGGGGTCAGTTTCATCTTGCTCTCCTTGCTGGGGCGGGCACGGTTGTGATGCCACGCTGACAATTAACATCCTGTTAACCAGTCATGAGCGTAGGAGAAGCCGTGAGCAATGAGAATTTCAATTTTTAGCGGCTTTGGTATCTGTAAAATCGATATCGAGTGCAGATGAATCTGATTTTTTTGCCGGAGTCACGGCTGTTCAGGCTCAGTCCTAGCGGGGGAGGTGCTGGCGGGCCCGCAGCCGGCTCTGATCTCTGGCGATGTCGATGAACTCGCGTGCGGCCCAGTCAAGGCGCGAGCCGCGCCGCCACACCAGACCGATGTCGATGGCGGGGATGGGCTCCTTGATGGCGCGGGCCTCGACCCGCTCCTGCTCCAGCGACCAGGGGCGGTAGGCAAAGTCCGGCAGCAGGGCGAGCCCGAGCTGGCTCGCCACCAGGCTGCGCACCGCTTCCACCGAGGCGGTACGCAGCACGATGCGCGGCGAGATGCCGTAGCGGCGCAGGCCGCCGCCGATGATCTGGTCCAGCTGGTCGGCGGTCAGCGAGATCATGGGCTCCTCGCCGAGCGCCTTGAGGGAGAGGGTCGACTCGGCGCAGAGGGGGGGTTGGCGGCGAGCCAGACCCGCAGCGGCGAGCGGGTCAGCAGCTCGGTATCGAACGCCTCCTGGCGGATGGTGCGGTTGGTCATCAGGATCCCCACATCCACCTCGCCGTTGACGATCTGGTGTTCGAGATAGGGCTGCTCATCCTCCTTCACCTCGATCTGTACCGCCGGGAAGGCGCGGCGAAAGCGGCCGAGCGCTTCCGACAGGTAGTAGCCAGCAACCAGGGTGGTTACGCCTATGGTAAGCCGCCCCTGATCCTGCTGGGCCACCGCCTTGAGGGAGTGGCTGGCTTCGGTCATGGCGCTTAGGATGCGACGGGCGTGCAGCAGAAACTGGTGGCCCTGGGTGGTGAGGCTGACGCCGCGCGGGTTGCGCTCGAACAGGGCGGCGCCGAGCTCGGTCTCCAGCTCGCGGATGGCGCTGGTGACCGCCGACTGGGAGATGTGCAGCTCGGCGGCTGCCCGGCTCACCGAGAAGCTGTCGGCCACCGCCACGAAATAGCGGATCTGGCGAAAGGTGAAGTTCATCTGGGCGTCCTGCCACGTGCGATCAAGGTGAGTGCCAGCTTAACCTCGAATCGCGCCCAGACAAAGGCGCCGTGATGGCGCCTTTGTCGTTGTTTTTACGGAAATTAGCGGGCTGTCACCGCCTCTGTGACCGGTACACGGTTCACTCCCTTGCCCAGATAGGCGAGGGTGATGGTCACAATGATGCAGGTGAAGCTGAGCCACATGTAGGGTAGGTAGTCGAGGGTCGCTACCCCGAGGACCCCGGCCATGAAGATGCCGTTGTCGCTCCAGGGCACCATGCCGCAGGTGAGGGTGCCGCCAAACTCGGCGTTGCGGGAGAGGTTCTTGCGCGCCAGCCCCAGTCTGTCGTAGTTCTTGGCCATGATCTTGGGGGTCAGGATCAGCGATACATACATAGCGGAACCGAACACGTTGGCCAAGAAGGCGGTGCCGATGGTGTGGCTGGTCAGGCTGCCGGCGCTGTTGATGCGCTTCTCGAAGGCACTGGCGATGACGGAGAGGATGCCGACCTTCTCCAGCAGACCGCCGAAGCCCAAGCCGAAGATGATGACGGCCACGGAACCCAGCATGGACTCCATGCCGCCGCGGCCGAGGATGTTGTCGATGAAGTCGACGCCGGAGGTAATGGCAAACGGGCTGTAGGCGGAGTGCATTGCCTTCACCGGATCCATGTCCTGGAAGACGATGGCCCAGACAAGACCCAGCAAGGCGCCGAAGCTGATCACCGGGAAGGCGGGCTTGCGGTTGGCCAACAGGCCCAGCACCAGCACCACGGGCACTATGGCCATGGGGGTGATGTTGAACTGCTTGTCGAGGGCGTCCATCACCAGATTGACCTGCTCCAGGCTGACGTTGCCGGAATACTGCATGCCGACCACGGTGAACAGGGCGGCGGTGATGACGTAGGAGAACAGGCTGATGGGCAGCATCCCCTTGATGTGTT
The DNA here is from genome assembly GCF_002919855.1 of Aeromonas sp. ASNIH8. Classification (NCBI taxonomy): domain Bacteria; kingdom Pseudomonadati; phylum Pseudomonadota; class Gammaproteobacteria; order Aeromonadales; family Aeromonadaceae; genus Aeromonas; species Aeromonas sp. ASNIH8. Next base: position 9,032 of record NZ_PQLN01000019.1, read on the forward strand.
CCATCACGTCGACGTTGGACATGGTCGAGGCCAGCACCACGGAGTCGGAGAGCGGGGAGAGCTTGTCACCGAAGTAGACGCCGGAGAGCACGGCACCGGCTACCAGCGGCGCGGGTACCCCCAGGCTGTGGCCTATACCCATCATGGCGATGCCGGCGGTGGCCGCCGAGCCCCAGGAGGTGCCGGTGGCCAGCGAGGTGAGAGAGCAGATGATCAGGGTCGCCAGCAGGAAGATGGAGGGGTGTATCACCTTGAGGCCGAAGTAGATGATGCTGGGGACGATGCCGCCGGCAATCCAGGTGCCCACCAGGGCACCGACGGAGATCAGTATCAGGATGGCCCCCATCCCCTTGGCGACGCCGTCGACTGCCGCCTGTTCCAGGGATTTGTAATCATGGCCGAGCTTGATGCCGAGTCCCATGATGACGAACCAGGCGATGAACAGTGCCAGCTGGATTGGCAGATCCAGCACGCTGGTGAAGGAGAAGGCCAGGGCCAGGAAAATGGCCAGGCAGGCAAATACTTGCGACATGCCCGGCAATCGGATGTGGTGTTGTTGGTTTTGCATAGACGCTCCCTAAACTCTTGCTCGCCAAGGTCAGCCCCTCTCGTCCTGCGGATGCGTCGATCCCGAGAGGCTTACCAAAAGAGGGCGCAATCTACCATAAAGCGGAGGTGTAAAATCCCTGCTCATTCGGCAAAACAGCTTTAAAATTTTAAAATCCCACAAAATAGTTGATCTAATCGGCATTTTTCACTGTTCAATCGACACCGTTTGATAGCCGGAGATCCATAGGCAAGTTCGATTGCAGATGGCAACACCAAAGATGATAATAGTTATCATTAATCTTTTTCGGACCAATGCCAATGAACTGGATAGCACGCGCTCTGCTCTTGGCCGCCCTTCTGGCGGTGCTGGTCTGGGGTCAGGAGAAGGAATACGGGTTCTGGAGCCTGGGGTTCTTGCTGGCTGCCTGGGTCATGCTGGAACCCAGGCTGAGACCGGTGTTGATCCTGCTGCCGGTTGCGGGAATAACAGGGGTCGTCACTCTGCTCTGGCAGCAGGGTTGGCATTAAGCCTGGCGAGTGGGGACGGCCTGGATCTTGTCGTAGGCCTGGCGCAGGGAGGCGATGACCTTCTTCTCCATCTCGCTGCGTTCGGCGTCTGTCGTGAAGTAGATCATGTCGACATCGTGGCGGATATAGTGGGAAGGAAGCTGGTTGAGTGTCAGGCAGCAGAGGTCTGCCAGCTGATAGGGGGTCAATGTTCGAGCCAACCTCTGTTTTTCTATCTCCTTGAGCACCAGATGCTCATAGAAGTTGTGAATATCGGTATCCAGGATCATGGGAAAACCCCCGTGGTGGCGCAGCATCTTCAACAGCATAGCCATGGGGCATGAAAACACAAAAGGCCCGTTACTCTCGTAACGGGCCTTTGCAGAATAATGGTGCGAAGAGAGGGACTCGAACCCTCACATCCGTGGGACACTAACACCTGAAGCTAGCGCGTCTACCAATTCCGCCACCTTCGCACACTGATTTTCTCCAGCTGGTTTTTAAATGCGGTTGGAGCGCATTTTCTGTGTTTTACATGCCAGAAGCATGGTGCGAAGAGAGGGACTCGAACCCTCACACCCGGGGGGCACTAACACCTGAAGCTAGCGCGTCTACCAATTCCGCCACCTTCGCACATCGGGTTATCAGTCTGGATTTACATGCTGTCTGACAAAAGCATGGTGCGAAGAGAGGGACTCGAACCCTCACACCCGGGGGGCACTAACACCTGAAGCTAGCGCGTCTACCAATTCCGCCACCTTCGCACATCGGGTTATCAGTCTGAATTTACATGCCGTCTGATAAGAGCATGTTGCAGTATGGTGCGAAGAGAGGGACTCGAACCCTCACATCCGTGGGACACTAACACCTGAAGCTAGCGCGTCTACCAATTCCGCCACCTTCGCATCACTGCGGTGGGGGATTCTATAGAGTTTTGGGGGGGCGTCAACAGCCAAAGGGGACTTTTTTCGCTGTTGACGGATAAAGGCGTGCCAAGGGCACAAAACTTCAGCAATCGGCGTCAGACGGTGGCCAGCGCATCCTGATACATCTGTTCGTACAGGATGACGGAGTCTGCCCAGTCGAAGCGGGTGTTCATGGCGTGGTGCTGCACACGGGCAAAACGTGCCGGCTCCTGCAGATAATGGAGCAGGCTGCGGCGCATGGCATCGAGCAAGGTGCTGGCAGTGGGATCGTTGAAGCAGAAACCGGTCGCGTGCGTCGGGTCGGCATCCCAGTCCACGACGGTATCTTTCAATCCGCCGACAGCCCGAACCAGGGGCAGGGTGCCATAGGCCAGACTGTACATCTGGTTGAGCCCGCATGGCTCGAACAGAGAAGGCATCAGGAAGAAGTCGGCGCCGGCCTCCACCAGGTGGGCCAGACGGTCGTCATAGGCATTGATGAAGGCAAACTTGTCGGGATGCTGCTGGGCAATGCTTTGCAACTGGGCGGCGAGAGAGGGATCACCGGAGCCCACGATCACTACCTGGACCTGATGTTGCAAGAACTTGTCTAGCGCCGGGATGAGCAGGTGTACTCCTTTCTGCTCGGTCAGTCGACACACCATGCCATAGATGGGGAGGTTGCCGACGGGGAGCCCCGTCTCCTGCTGCAGGATGCGCTTGCAGGTGTGTTTGCCATCCAGGTTGTCGGCATCATAGGTGGCGGGCAACAGAGGATCGAAGGCGGGATCCCAGTCCTGATAGTCACAGCCGTTGAGGATGCCACGCAGGTCAGCAGCCCGCTGCTGGAATACGCTGGCCATGCCGTGAGCGCCCGGGTGCGTCAGCAGCTCGCTGGCGTAGTTGGGGCTGACCGCATTGATCTTGTCTGCGTAGAGCACACCGCACTTGAGCAGATTGATGTGACCATAGTCGTAGTTGATGCGCTGCTCGTAGTCGTGGATTTCCGGCACGGCCCAGAACTGCTGGCGATCGAATACCCCCTGAAAGGCCGCGTTGTGAATGCTGATGACCGACCGGGTGCGCTGGAAGAAGGGGTTGTGGGCATGACGGGTTTTCAGCAGCAGCGGCAGCAGACCGGTGTGCCAGTCGTTGCAGTGGGCGATGTCGGGAGCGAAACCCAGCTGTTCGCACGCATGCAGAGCCGCCGCGGCTAGAAAGGCAAAGCGTTCACCGTTGTCGGGATAGGCCTGGTTGTTCTCGGCATAGAGCTGGGGGCGGTCGAAATAGTGCGGGCAATCGAGCAGATAGACGCAGATCCCGTCCAGTTCCAGCTGATGGATGCGATAGCTGATATCACTGCGATCCTGGGGGGTGGGGAGCCAGCGCGAGGCGAGGAGGGTGGCCTCGTCCCGGCGCTTGATGGTCTTGTAGAAGGGCATAATGATGCGCACATCGTGCCCCTGACGGGCGAGATGCTGCGGCAGGGCCTTGGCCACATCCGCCAGGCCCCCGGTCTTCACCAGCCCCTCAACCTCCGAGGCTACAAACAGGATTTTCAGTGGGTTAATAGCCAACTCTTGCTCCCTTAGGTACCACGACGATACCGCCTTCGGATACGGTAAACCGCTCTCTGTCATGGTCCAGATTCTCACCGATCACGGTGCCGGGTGCAATTTCAACGTTTTTGTCGATGATGGCGCGGCGAATGGAGCAACCTTCGCCGATTTTCACATCCCCCAGCAGCACGGATTCACTGATGTGGCTGCAGGGGCCTATGTTGCAGCGAAATCCCAGTATGGATCGCTGGATCTGGCTGCCCTGAATGAAGCAGCCACCGGAGATCAGGGAGTTGGCGATCTTGACTTTGCAGTCGTCGGTATCGATGAAGGTGGCGGGGGGCAGGGGCGGGTAATGAGTGTGCAGCGGCCACTTGCGATTGTAGAGAGAGAAGGGGGCATCGTCGGCCACCAGGTCCATGTGTGCCTGCCAGTAAGAGTCGAGCGTCCCCACATCGCGCCAGTAGACGTTGGGCTTCTCGCCCGGGATCACGTTGGTGCTGTAGTCGTAGACGTAGACGGGGGCACGGGGGAACAGGCTGGGAATGATGTCCTTGCCGAAATCGTGACTGGAGTTCTCCTCGGCGGCATCCCGCTTGAGCTCCCGATAGAGGGCCTCGGTCTCGAAGATGTAGTTGCCCATGGAGACCAGGGCCTGGGTGGGGTCGCCGGGGATGTGTTTCGGGTGACGGGGCTTTTCTTCAAAGCCAATCATGCGCCCTTCCTGATCCACCTCGATCACCCCGAAGGCGCTTGCTTCCTCGATGGGCATGCGCAGTGCCGCGACGGTCAGGGCGGCCGCTTTCTGCTTGTGGAAGCTCACCATCTGGCTCACGTCCATCTTGTAGATGTGATCGGAGCCGAAGATGCAGACGTGTTCGGGGTCGGAGATCTCGATGAAGCGCAGGTTCTGGTAAATGGCGTCTGCGGTGCCGTCATACCAACGTTTGCCCATTCGCATCTGGGCCGGAATGGGGTCGATGAAGCGATCCGTGATGCCGACGATGTTCCAGCCCTTCTTCATGTGCAGATAAAGGGACTGGGACTTGAACTGGGTGAGTACATAGATGCGCAGGAAGTCGGCGTTGACGAAGTTGTTGAGCACGAAGTCGATCAACCGGTAACTGCCGCCAAAGGGCACGGAGGGTTTGCTGCGGGTGGTGGTCAGCGGTTGCAGTCGGGTACCTTCACCGCCTGCCAGTATCATGGTGAGTATGCCTGCCATCGTCGTTCTCTCCCTGAGATCATGATGTTGAAAAGGTTTTCATGTTGCTGCGAAAAAAACACCCCTAAAGGGGTGGTGAACGTTTTCTTGGTACCTTAACAGATCCCGTCTGGCACTCTCTACTTGTTTTATTACAACCGTTGCACTTCTTTAAGCTTTGCTCAGATACACCTTGAATTTGGCGTCGCCCGCGATCACCTCGGTCTGTTTGAAGTGCGCATCCAGTATAGGCTGGTATCGCAGGAAGGCATTGGCGACTATGGTCAGGGTGCCATTTGCGGTCAGGTACTCAGGTGCCTTTGCCAGGAAGGTTTCGGTGGCGGCGTAGAAGGTCTTGAGCCCGGCATGGAAGGGGGGATTCGAGACAATCTGTTGGAATGTTTCGGCAATGTCGGAATAGACATCGGAGGCATGAACACGTCCGCTCAGACCGTTGACCGCCAGGGTTCGGCGGCTGGACTCCAGTGCCAGGGCATTGATATCCACCATGGTGACAGCCAGGGCCGGGTTGCGCTTGGCCAGCACGGAACCGATGACGCCGGCGCCGCAGCCAAAGTCGAGCAGCTTGCCCGTTACGGGGGGGAGGCTCGCCAGCAGCATCTGGGTGCCGAGATCCAGGCCGTCTGCACTGAAGACCCCAGGCAGGGCCATGACGGTCAGGGTGGTGTCGCCCGCCTGGCACTCATAGCGACTGAACCAGGCGTCCAGCTCGAAGGGGACGACCGGTTTGTCGAGCGTGCCGTGGTAGAGAGAGCAGCGGCGCGCAGAGTCGCGCTTGATCGGTTTCTCGCCATAAGGTGCCAGCAGCTTGTCGGCCCCGTTGATGCCGCCCCGGTTCTCGCCGGCGAGAAATAGGTCGGCCCCGCTTTCGAGCAGCGGCGTCATCATGGCCAGCAGGTATTGCGCCTCGGCCTTGGCCTTGGGCATCAGCAGCAGCAGGGCATCGAATCGGGGGGCGCCACCCAGCTGGTAATCGAACAGGATGGCGTCTCCCAGAACGGCCTGCTGGGTGCGGTAATAGCAGTAATCCGTGGTGAAGACGGTCAGGCTTTGTGCCAGCTCGGCCAGTTGACGAGGATAATCATCCTCCAGGGCACCGCACACCAACAGCCGCTTGCCGACAAAGAGGGCTTGGTTACGTTCCAGCATCTGACTGACGGCACTGACAGGACGGCTCATTGGGTCTCTCCACGCATTTTTGGGCGGCCATTATACATGGCCGCTTTCGCCTTGACATTTATGCCGTGTTCCCGAAATATGCCCAGACGCCTTATTTACCCAGAGATGATGCAATGCGGTCATGCGTATCGAAACGAAAGCATAAACACAGCCTGACAATCGGGCCTGCTGGCGTGCGCGCGTAACCTCTCATCCCTGAGACGATTCAAGCCCCGGTAGCGACTCCCGTACCGGGGCTTTTTATTGACCAATCCATCTGTTTAGGAGAAGGAAATCCCATGTTTCAAGGTTCGATAGTTGCCCTGATCACCCCATTTCGACAGGGCCAGCTGGACGAGGCCGCACTGGCTCGCCTGGTGGAGTGGCACATAGAGCAGGGAACCCATGGCATAGTGCCGGTCGGCACGACCGGGGAGAGCCCGACCCTGACCCACGATGAGCATTGCCGCGTGGTGGAGCTGGTGGTCAAGCTGGTGGCCGGGCGCATTCCCGTGATCGCAGGTGCAGGCTCCAACAACCCGGTTGAAGCCATTGAATACACCCGCTATGCCGAGCAGATGGGAGCGGATGCCACCCTGCATGTGGCCGGTTACTACAACCGCCCCAATCAGGAAGGGCTCTACCACCACTTCAAGGCGGTGCACGACGCCACCACCAAACCCATCATCGTCTACAACATTCCGCCCCGCGCCATCGTTGACGTGCAGCCGGCGACCCTGGCCCGTCTGGCCGAGTTGCCGCGCATTGCCGGCGTGAAGGATGCCACCGGTGATCTGGCCCGCCCCTGGGTTGAACGCCAGCTCATCAAGAAGCCGTTTGCCTGGCTCTCCGGTGAAGATGCCACCGCCGTGGCCTACAACATCGGTGGTGGCCAGGGTTGCATCTCGGTGACGGCCAACGTGGCCCCCAAGCTGGTGGCCGAGGTGCAGAACCTGGCGCTGGCCGGTGAGTGGCAAGCTGCCCGCGAATTGCAGGACAAGCTCATTCCGCTGCACCAGGCCATGTTCGCCGAGCCGAGCCCCGCAGGGGCCAAGTATGCGGTCTCCCTGCTGGGTCTGTGCAGCGAAGAGTGCCGTCTGCCGGTGATGCCGTTGTCGGAAGCTACCCGCGAGCGGATCCGCGCCGCCATGCAGGCATTGGATCTGTTGTAAAAACTGGGCTCTGGATCTCGCTTTTGATCGCCCGATCAATGAATGACCGGGCTTTGTCGATATACTCGCTTGGATACAATCAAGGATGAGTCGGCATGGAAGAATGGGATCCCGAGCACTTCACCAGTTTTGAACACCTCTGTGAAGTGACGCTGTCTGCGGTCAGAGAAAAGACCGAGGCCGAACAGATCTATCTGTGGTTGCGAGCACCGACGCCCCAGCTCTATCACTATCGTCCCGAGCAAGGGCTGCTCTGCCTGAACGCCGACCTCCTTGGCTCCCTCGAGCTGCCCATGCTCTTCATCGAACGTTCCCTCGAACTCGGCCAGTTGCTGGTGGAACCGATCGCGCCGACCCATGCCATCTGGGAGAGCGTCGAGCCGGAGATACCACGCCTGCGCGCCTGCTTCCCCCTCAAGCGTCACAAGGGGCTGGAGGCCGTGGTCTATCTGGAAACCCGCCGTCGTCTCGATCGCCTGCCAAGACGCCAGCAGCAGAGCATCCAGCTGCTCATGCATTATCTCGCCGCCGAGCTCGAGAGTCGGCGACTCGCGGGACAGGTGGATCTGGAGCGGGATCAGCGGCTCCACACCCAGGCAGACCTCGTGCGCAGCCAGGCCCTGCAGGACTCTTTCCTCAGCATGCTGCAGGCGCTGCATCAGGTGGGGGTCAAGCTCTCCCGCTGCGAGAGCGAGGATCGTTTGCTGCACGACGCGGTGGCACTGGCCCGCCAGGAGTTGCAGTTCGATCGCATCGCCATCTTCCTGACTGACAGTGAATTCAAGACCATGCACGGTACCTGGGGTACCAACGAGGCGGGTGAGCTCATCGACGAGCGCCATTTCATCAGCCCCATTCCGGATCATCCCACGGTGCAGGAGGCGCTGCGTCGCAAGGACTATGTCCTGGTGCTGGAGGACACGCCTCTCTATTACGAGAAGCAGGAGGTGGGTCGCGGCTGGAACGCCATGGTGTCGCTCTGGGACGGGAGTACCCCCATCGGCTGGATTGCCGCCGACAACCTGCTCTGGCGGCGTCCCCTCAAAACGTACCAGAGCGAGATCTTCAAGCAGTATGCCGCCGTGCTCTCCCAACTGCTGATCCGCCAGCGTACCCAGGCCAAGCTGGAGCGCTTCAACCGGGATCTGGAGTTGCGGGTGCAGGAGCGAACCCGGCAGCTGGCCGACACCAACCGGGCGCTGGAAGAGGCGAATCGGCGTCTTTCCCTCTTGTCCCTGGAGGATCCCCTGACCGGGATCGCCAACCGCCGCCAGTGGGATATCACCATGGAGCGGGAGTGGGAGCGGGCACGCCGCCACCAGGGGGTCCTGGCGGTGCTGATGATCGACGTGGACGAGTTCAAGTCCTACAACGATCACTTCGGCCACGGCAAGGGGGACCAGTGCCTGCAGCGGGTTGCTGCTCTGCTGCAGGAGACGGAGCGGCGGCGCACCAACCTGGTGGCCCGCTATGGCGGGGAGGAGTTCGTGATCCTGCTGTGTACCCCGCAACCGGGGGAGGCGGAGCGGCTGGCGGAGCAAATCCATCGGGGCCTGTCTGCGCTGCAGATCCCGCATCCCGCATCCCGGGTGGCACCTCAGCTCACGGTCAGCATCGGCTTCAGTTATCTCGTCCCCTCATCGGACAAGGGGTGGCAGACCCTCACCGAGCAGGCGGATCAGGCGCTCTATCATGCCAAGTCCCAGGGGCGGGCCCGTACCCTGGCCTATCTGTCGGGCTGACCCGTTGTCGAAGGCCCTCCCTCTGGGGTACGAGATTAATGCGGTGGCAAGCGTTTATCGCCATCTGGCACATGGCGATGCCCCCCGGCTCTGGCTAGAATGAAGGCCCATTTTCGACAGACAGATCCTGCACCATGACCCTATCCGGATTTCAAGGCCTGGTTTTTGACCTCGACGGTACCCTGGTGGATTCCATGCCGTTGCACCTGGCCGCCTGGGAGCACACCGCCCGCGAGTTTGGTTTTCAGTTCGATGCCGACTGGTTCTATGAACTGGGGGGCATGCCCAGCCGCAAGATAGCCCTGCTGGTGGCCGAGGTGCAGCAAGTGGCACTGGATCCGCTGGTGGTGACCCGCTGCAAGACGGAGCACTACGTGGCCAATCTGCACAAGGCGACCCCTTTCCCGGCCATGCTGGATCTGGTCGAGCGCTATCACGGTCGCATTCCCATGGGGATCGGGACCGGCTCCCCCCGCATCAATGCCGAGGCAGTACTGCGCAATACCGGGCTCGATCGCTATTTCCCCGTGGTGGTCACCGCCGACGACGTGGAGCTGCACAAACCCCATCCGGATACCTTCCTGCTGGTTGCACGCCGCCTGGGTGTGGAGCCGGGTCAATGTCTGGTGTTCGAGGATACGGGTATAGGTGCGCAGGCCGGTGAGGCCGCGGGCATGCAGGTCTGCATGGTCAGAGAGGGAATGCCGGTCGGGCTGACCTACTGATCATGGCGTGACGGCCATGAGCGCCGAAGCGGAGGAGAAGACCCACTCTCATACGGGACAGGCAAAACATGAGAGTGGGGATCTTGGGGAGGTCACTGGCTGACGCAGCGACACGCCCGGCGGAGGAAGAAGGCGAGCATTACTGCTCGCTGCTGCCACCCTGATTGTCGTCATAGCGGCTCGGTGCACCGTGGGGGCGCGGCGCCATGGAGACGCGTGGTTTGCGGGCGCGCTGGATGCTGACCGCAGGGCGGCCGGAGTGCATGGCGATGGTGGAAATCTTGGCCTTGTAGACCAGTTGCTGGTTGCCGTGTGCATCTGTCAGCAGCACGCTGTACTGATCGAAGCCGCTGATGGTCCCCTCCAGCTTGATGCCGCTTACCAGGAAGATGGCGACCTGGCTGCGGTTCTTGCGCAACCAGTTGAGGGCGGAATCTTGCCCGTTCCCGAGGGAGAAGGCCTGCTCAATGGTGGAGTAGCTTGGGGATTCGGTTGTCATAAATTATTGTCCCGCGGAAAAAAAGTGGCGTTTGATTGTGCTAAATGGTCACTGCCTTGTCAAAGTCATTCTCATCCCCGCCGCGGATGGTGCAACGACAGGGCTGGTGGGCGTGGGCAACAGCTGCAATAATTGGCGGTTCTGGCCCCGTGGCGGGCCTCACGCTGGGGTCTCAATTTGCATCCGGTTTCACACCAACATCCAACCACCTATACCCATGACGCAACGGCGTGCGAAGAGTGTGATCTGCTGGTGCCGGCCACGACGTTGGTCGTGGGAGAGGCGAGCGGCTGTCCACGCTGCGGCCATACCCTGAGCCGCCATCTGCCGGAGCAGGAGCGCAGGCCGCTGGCCTACGGCTTTGCCGCCCTTATCATGTTCGTGCTCTCCAACGCCTTCACCTTCATGTCGTTCTCGGCCAAGGGGGTGGGGCAGGAGATGACCTTCCTGCAGTGCATCACCACCCTGGTGGATCAGGGTTACCTGTTTCTGGGAGTGGTGCTGAGCCTGACCCTGATCGGCCTGCCGCTGGTCTACATCGGTTCCATCATGCTGGTGCTGTGGCGCCTCGACAATGATCTGCACAGCCATGCCCTGAGATCCCTCGGCCGCCTGCTGTGCCGGATCAAGCCCTGGCTGATGGTCGATGTCTTCCTCATCGGGGTGCTCATCTCTTTGGTCAAGCTGATGGGCATGGCCGACATCAAGATGGGGCTGTCGTTCTGGGCCTTCGTCGGCTATACCCTGTTGCTCATCAAGATGATCTCGTCCCTGGACAGGATGTGGCTGTGGCAGCGACTGTTCGGGCCGACCGCCGCCCGAGAGGTGGATCCCGAGGCCAGCGCCCTGGCGTCCGGGCTGGTGGGGTGCCACATTTGCGGCGCCCTGAATGAGGGGGATGCCCATACCTGCGTGCGTTGCGGCGATCACCTGCACCAGCGCAAACCGGGTGGCCTGAACCGCACCTGGGCTCTGCTCGTCACCTCGATCATCCTCTATATTCCCGCCAACCTTTACCCCATCATGGATACCGTCTTTCTGGGGGATGACAGTCCCTCGACCATCATGGGGGGGGTGGTACTGCTGTGGGCCATGGGGTCCTACCCCATCGCCGCCGTCATCTTCTTCGCCAGCGTGGTGGTACCCCTGGTGAAGATCCTGGCGCTGCTGTGGCTCTGCTACGTGGTGCAGCGCGGCCAGGGGACATCTCCCCTCGGCAAGCTCAAACTCTATCGCATGACCGAATTTGTGGGGCGCTGGTCGATGATCGACGTCTTCGTGGTGGCCATCCTGGCCGGCCTCATCCGCCTGGACAATCTGATGAGCATCTACCCCGGCCCCGCGGCCATTGCCTTTGCCGGGGTCGTACTGGTCACCATGGTGGCTGCCATGAGTTTCGATTCCCGCCTGATCTGGGATTTACAACAAGGAGAACGCGAACGTGAGTGAGCGTAAGACAAGGTGGAAACCGGGCTCTGATTTCATGAGTTCGGCTGCCGCTATCTGGATGGTGCCCTTGCTGGCCCTCTTCATCGGCGCCTGGATGCTGTTCCAGCACTGGTATTCACAAGGGCCGAGCTTCACCCTGACGGTGGCGACCGCCGAGGGCATAGTGGCGGGCAAGACGGTGATCCGTTCTCGTGAAGTGGAGGTGGGCCGTATCGAGACGGTGGAGCTCAGCGAGGACTATAGCCATGCCGTGCTCAAGGCTCGCCTGACCAATGCCGCCGCCGGCATGCTCAAGAAAGACAGCCAGTTCTGGGTGGTCAAGCCCAGGGTCGGGCGTGAGGGCGTTTCCGGTCTTGGCACCTTGCTCTCCGGTGCCTATATCGAGCTTTCTCCCGGCAAGAAGGGCAGGGCGCGAAGCGAATACGCCATGCTGGACAGGCCGCCCTTGGCATCCCTGGATGCCAGGGGATTGCGGCTATCCCTGTCCAGCCGGGATGCCAACGCGCTGGGCGCGGGTTCCCCCATCAGCTATCAGGGATTCACCATCGGTCAGGTCGAAGAGGCCAAATTCCTGCCCGAGAAGAGCGAGATGCAGTACCAGCTCTTCATCAACGCGCCTTATGACGTCCTGGTGAGCAGCAACTCCCGGTTCTGGTTGACGCCCGGCTTCGAGGTCTCCATGAGCAGCGAGGGGATGAAGGTGAAGATGGACTCGCTGCAGAGCCTGATCAACGGCGGCATCACCATGGGGCTGCCTCCCGGCTGGTTGCCGGGGGAGCCGGTGAAACAGAACGACGAGTTCGTGCTGTTCAAGGACGAGGAGAGCGTGCTGGCCGGTAGCCTGGATCAGTTCATCGACTATGTCTTCCTGTTCGACAATGACGTGGGCGGGCTGCATCCCGGCGCGGCGGTACAGTATCGCGGCATCCGGGTCGGTACCGTCATCTCGGCTCCCTATCTCATCGACGACAAGGGCGTCCAGCTATTCAAGAGCCGGCAGATCCCGGTGCTGGCGCGCATCGAGGTGCAGCGTCTCTCCCACCGTTATGCCAATGCGGAGAAGGAGCAGTGGCGGGCCCTGTTCAACAAGCAGTTCAAGGAAGGGCTGAGGGCTAGCCTCAAGACCGCCAGCCTGCTGACGGGGGGCAAGGTGATCGATCTGAACTTCTATCCGGATGCGCCTGTCTATCAGCCGCTCAAGATGGCGGGCTATCAGGTCTTCCCGACTGCCCAGGCCGGTCTGGATCAGATCGAACGCAAGGTGAACCTCATCCTCGACAAGTTCGTCGACATGGACATGGCCACCACCCTCACTCAGGTCAACAGCACCCTGATGACACTGGACAAGACGCTCAAGCATGTCAGTGCCGTGAGTGCGAATCTGGAGCAGTTTACCGGTCAGCAGTCGACCCAGCAGTTGCCGGCCTCCCTCAACCAGAGCCTCAAGCAGTTGCAGGAGACGTTGCAGACCTATGATGCCGGTTCCCAGACCAATCAGGAGCTGCGTCAGTCGGTGCAATCACTCAACCAGCTGATGAGTGAGTTGCAACCTCTGGTCCATTCACTGAACGAGCAGCCGAGTTCGCTGATCTTTGACCGCGCTCGTCCGCGGGATCCCGAGCCCAAGCGAGGAAAATGATGAAAAAACGGATGTTGACGCTGGCCTTGCTGGGCCTGCTGGCGGGATGTGGCAGTGCGCCGACGACGCTGCATTACTATTCGCTGGATGCTGACACGGCGCCGTCGAGTGTCACCACGGCGCAGCCGCAGCACCAGTTGGTGCTGCGCCCCGTCGCCCTGTCCGGTCAGCTTGACCGGATGAGCCTGGTCTATCAGCTGGAGGGCAAGGAGTTGCACTTTGCCGAGTACCATCGCTGGGCAGGTTCCCTCGATGCCCAGTTGAACCAGTTGACCCTCAATGGCCTCTCCAGCCGCTTGCCTGGCTGGGTGGTGCGTCAGGACGGGGCCCGCAAGGGGCCTGTGCTGAGCATCTCGGTCGAGCGTTTCCAGGGGCGGCACGACGGCCGGGCCCTGCTTAGCGGTCGCTGGCGCCTGCTGACGGAGGAGGGGGTCGTGTTGAGAGATGTTCCCTTCCAGCAGGAGCGGGTGCTGCCTGCCGATGGGTATGGCGCCCTGGTGAACGAGCTGGGACAGGGCTGGCAACTGTTGCTCGATCAGATTGCGGCGGATGTACGCACGCGCATCTGAGGAAGCATAAAAAAAGACGGGAGGCCATGGCCTCCCGTTTTGTTTGGGGTCGTCGTTATTGCTGTACTTCCGAGACGCCCTGTACCTTGACCTCTACCCGGCGATCCGGGGCCAGGCAGACGATCAGCTCGCGCTTGGATTTGCTGGTGCAGCTGTCGCCGGTGACGGGAGACTGCTTGCCACGCCCTTCCACATTGACCTTGCCGGCAGGCAGGCCCTTGCCAATCAGGTAATCGGCCACGGTCCGGGCACGCTGCTCGGACAACTTCTGGTTGTAGGTCTCGGAACCGATGCGGTCGGTATAGCCGATGACGGTGGCCGACCCGTCTTTGGGCCTGGCCTCTTCAATCTGGCTGTAGAGGGTATCCAGCGCCTGCCCGGCCTGGGGCTTGAGGGTGGCCTTGTTGAAGTCAAACAGCACGTCCGAGCTCAAGGTGAACTGCTTGTCGACCATCACGGGCTCGGGCGCGGGGGCGGGAGCAGCGACCGGCAGAGCCGGTGCAACCTGACCGAAGCGATAGACGGCGGCCAGGGAGAGCAGGCCGTTGTCCATGCGTAGGCCGGTATCGTCACGGCTGCCATACGGGGTGCTGTACTGGTATTCGAGGCGGGCTGCCCAATCCAGGTTCAGGGCATACTCCGCACCGAGCGCGCCGACGAAGGTGAAGCGGCTGTCGTTTTCCAGCTGATCGCTGTCGGTCCAGCCATAGCCGCCCCCGACACGGCCGTAAAGGTCCAGATTGTCCGCAACCGGGAAGCCCAGTTTCAGCGTGAGCTGGGCCAGCTGGGCTTGCACGGAGTCATTGAAGGCCGCGCCATTGCGGGTGCCGCTGTACTTGAGCTTGCCAAGGTAGTCATAACCGAGTTCGACACCCAGATTCTGGTTGATCTGGTAACCGGCGAACGCACCGGCGCCGACTTCATCGTCGTCTTTGTCGGTGATGGCGATGGCGTTGCTTTCATCGACACCGTAGAAGTTGGACCAACCCAGTTTGGCACCGCCATACCAGGTGTTGTCTTGTCCGGCTGCCTGGGCGTTGGCCGCAAGCAAGCCTGAAACCAGCAAGGTAATCAGTGTTTTGTTCATAGATGCCTCTGCAATCTTGTGTGTGGGGAGCGCGAATTCATGTCGCCTCGCCTCGTGGGTTGGGCCTGTGTTCGACCACAACACGTTTAAACGTAGCTCGCTTTTCTCGATCTACAAGCAACTGATATAAAACATATTGTGATATCCATCTGCATCATAGTGGAGACAGAAGAGCGCCGGGGAACCGTGACTCGAATCTGTGATGGGTGTCATATGGGGTTGCTTTCCCTTGTCGGCAAGAGGGCCGGCGAAGCGCCGGCCCTGGCAGGATGGCCTCCGTTATCGAGGGAGGAATTCGTACTCCTGTTCGATGAAGGCGGCAGCCCGCTCGCTCAGGGCGGCGTGTACCACTGTGGTGGGGTGGACCTGGTCCCAGAACATCTTGCCTTCACAGTTCAGCTCGCCCGCACTGCGGCGCGCCATGGGCGTTGCGACGGCCTGAGCAAGCAGGGGGTTGCCGGCGATGGCAAGGCGCTCCTCGGGATTGAAGGGGGCCAGCCGACTGTCGGTGGCGGCGCTGCGGGAGGCAAACGGCTTCCACACATAGCCGCCGCCATAGCAGGCGTGTTCGGTGTCGCTCAGGCCGAAGTTCTGCGGCTCGCGCAGCATCTCGGCGAACTGCTTGTCGATCTCGAACAATTTCACCATGCCGGTGGGGGCCAGCTGGCGTGCCAGGTTCAGCAGCAGCTGGTTGTGGTAAGCGGAGACATGGCTGGCCGCCTCGACCACCTTCTGGCTGCGGGCCGAGGGGTTCTGGCCCAGATCCGGCAGGTTGAACAGCAAGATCTGCTTGGCGCCGTTCAATACCATGCGGTTGGCCGCATCGCTGATGGCATCGCGCACCCGCTTGGCATCCTGCTCGGTGTTCCAACCATAGGCCAGGTAATCGTTGGCACCGACCCAGAGGATCACCAGATCATCGGGCTTGAAGCTGTCCTTTTGCAGGAACTGGGTCACCTCGTAATCCAGGTTGTTGATGACCTGATACTTGGGATTCCAGGAGATCTTGTTGTAGGCCACGGCAGTGGCGCCCCCTTCCGCCTCGTTGGCGATGGCTAGGCCCGGGAAGTGCTGGGTGAGCTGCTCCAGCCAGACCGGGCCGTTGGAGAAGCGGCCCTGATGGTAGGGCGGGCTGGAGGGGAGGTAACCACGCATCTTGTCGTACATCTTGCCGGTATCGGAGAGGCTGTCGCCGAACATCACGATGCGGGAGAAGGGGGGACGCGTCTCGGCGGCATGGGCCGTGAGGGCGAAGAGACCCAATAAACACAAAAGCCATTTGTTCATGTAGCTGTTCTCATGGATGGGGCAGGACGGGCCTGCGGGCTGTTCCTCGATGGCGGCGGGCTGGGAACCCGCATGGCCAGGTGAGAAGGTATCCACTCGAATACATATTTGCAGCATGCCGTGGCCATTTAATCGCTTGCGATCACATCACTCCTCCCTGAATGGGGAGGCTTCACGTTTGTTTCACGCGCCCCCGGGCAAGATGCCCTTATACCGCAAAGACAGGAGCATGAAATGAACAACGCAAAAGCAATCGCCCTGGTGGCCCTGATGTCCGTCTCTTCTTTCGCCATGGCGGCCTACACCGGCCCCAAGGAGCAGAACAAGGTATCGGTCGCCCAGTTGAAAGACGTGGCCGATGATCAGTGGGTGACCCTGGAAGGCAAGCTGGTCAAACACCTGGGTGGCGAAAACTACCTGTTCCGTGACGACAGCGGCGAGGTGGAAGTGGAGGTGGACGGTGACGTGTGGCGCGGTACCGAGGTGGGCCCTGACGATCTGATCCGCGTGCGCGGCGAGGTGGACCACAGCTGGAACAAGACCGAAGTCGAGGTGGAACACCTGGAGAAGGTGGGGGCAGCGCCCCTGAGCAAGGGTGGCTTCATCGCCAAGTAAGTTTTCAGGCCACAGTAAATGGGAAGGGCGCTCCAGGAGCGCCCTTCTTGCATGCCATCAGCCAGCCCGGCTTGCGACGGTTCGCTTGAACCCCTTCTCGGCCTGATTGACCTTGTAGAGATAGCGGCGAGCCTCTGCCTTGGGATGCTGTTCGGTCAGCACCTGATAGACGGCCTCGGGGGAGAGGCGGTTGATCATGCCGGGGGCCGCCTTGCGATCGTTGGAGAAGGTGTTGAGCACCCCTCCCGCACCACCGTTGTAGGCGGAGATCACCGCATAGCGGCGGGACTGGGGATCCTGGATATCCGCCAGATAGACGGTCTGCAGCAGGTGCAGGTAGGCGGTCCCCACATCGATGTTGTAGGCCGGATTGAACAGATCTTCCCTGGTCGGCTGGCCATCCTTGCCCTTGACCCTCACATAGACATCCCGCCCAGCGGTAGCCGGGATCACCTGCATCAGGCCATAGGCGTTGGCGTGGCTGACCGCATAGGGGTTGAAGCTGCTCTCGGTCTTGATCACCGCGTAGATGAGACTCTCGGCGACCCCGTACTTGCGGGAGGCATCGCGGATGATGCTGGCGTATTTGTAGCCGCGCCTGTCTTCGTGGTTGGCCACCATGGGAATGTCGATGAAGAAGATGTTGCGGATCCCGAGGGTGCGCTTCTTCATCGCGTTGGCGATCAGATAGTCGGCATAACGCTCTGCACGCCAGCTGGAGCGGATCGCTTGTCCCTGGTTGTCCAGCACCTGGCCATAGAGGAAGGGCTCGCCACCTGGCATGATCTCACGGTCGGAATAAAGGTCGACTTCTGCCGGATCGTCCGGGGTCAGCAGGGTTTCGATGATGGCGCGACGCAGGTGGGCACGGGGATCCAGACCCGAGACGGTCTCCACCATGATGTGACCGCTGGAGAAATCGATGTGGGCGCGGCTCTTGTACTGATCCGTGTATTTGACGTAGTCAAACTTGCCCGCGAACAGCGCCTCGCGCCCCCATATCTCGTTCACGTTATGGGAGAGCGCACTGATCATGTGTTCAAAACCGCGCACGTCCTTGCCGTTGACCAGATCATCATCGCCACCCCCGCTGGTCTGGGGTGTGGATGAACAGGCAGAGAGAAACAGCAGGGCGCACAGCAGCCCAAAAAAACGACCCATAAGATCCTCAAACCGGGCGGTGGGGCCGCCCGTCACTGACTGGCCTGAGCCAGGATTGGTGTCACCCTGCGGCATATTGACGACTCAGGGGGACGCTGGCCCTTTGACTCGATTCCCGCTCACTGGCTGGGAGGGGTGTAACCGTCGATCTGGACTTCACCCGCGTCGAACAGATAGCTGACCATCTCTTTTTCCAGCAACTGGCGGTGCTCGAGATTCATCATGTTCAGCTTCTTCTCGTTGATCAGCATGACCTGCTTCTTCTGCCACTCGGTCCAGGCTTCCTTGCTGATGTTGTCGAAGATCCGCTTGCCGAGTTCACCGGGGTAGAGTTGGAAATCGAGACCCGGCGCTTCTTTCTTCAGGCGCAGGCAAAATACGGTACGGCTCATGTTGACCTCTGTGGTTGCAAGTCTGGTTGTAAGTCCGGGTAGGCGAGCAGACGGGCCGTGGCCGCCGCCAATCCCACCTCGGCAGGATGGCGTAAGTTATACCAGAGTCGGGTATCCGCTTCCATGAGCAGGGGGGCGGGCGGAACAGCCATTTCGATCAGCAAAGGGCGGATATCGAGGTGGAAGTGGCTGAAAGTGTGACGAAATCCAGCGAGCTCCTGATAGGCGGCATCCTCCAGCCCCAACTCCCGCAGTCGTCCGGTCACCTCGGTGAGGGATTCCACCTGCGGGAAGCAGTAAAGCCCGCCCCAGATCCCTTGCGGCGGACGCTTCTCCAGCAGCAGCTGATCGCCGTGGCGGATGATCAGCATAATGCCGTTGCGTGCCGGAATGCTCTTCTTCGGCTTGCTGTGAGGGTAGGCGGTGGGGTTGCCCTGCGACAGCCCCTGGCAATCGGCCTGTACCGGGCAGCGCTCGCAGGCGGGCTTGCTGCGGGTGCAGACGGTGGCCCCCATGTCCATCATGGCCTGATTGTACTGGGCCACCCCGACGCGCGGGGTGAGGCGGGTCGCCAGCTCCCAGAGATCGTGCTCGACCTGCTTCTGGCCCGGCCAGCCCGCCAGCGCCAGCCAGCGGGTGAGTACCCGCTTCACATTGCCATCCAGGATGGCGTGGGGCTGGCCCAGAGAGAGGGAGAGCACGGCCCCGGCGGTGGAGCGACCGATGCCGGGCAGGGCCATCACCTCTTCCAGTTGTTCCGGAAAGAGGCCGCCGTGCAGATCGCGGATCTGCTGGGCAGCCTTGTGCAGGTTGCGCGCGCGCGCGTAGTAGCCAAGCCCGGTCCAGTGATGCAGCACCTCGTCGATGGGGGCGTTGGCCAGGGCCAGCACGTCGGGGAAGCGGGCCATGAACCGCTCGTAATAGGGGATGACAGTGGCAACCTGGGTCTGTTGCAGCATGATCTCGGAGACCCAGACCCGGTAGGGGGTCTTGTCCTGCTGCCAGGGCAGGGTCTTGCGGCCGTGGATCTGGTACCAGTCCAGAATGCGGGTGGCGAAGGTGGTGTTGTCTGAGTGGCTCACAGTGTGCTCATGTTCTGATGATAAGTCCGCCCGCCATCAGGAGGGCGATCCCCGACCCGGCGCATGGCAATGGTCGAGTGTAGGTTATTGATGAAAAAGGGGAGCTCTCGGGCTCCCTCAGAATGGGCGCTGACCCTCCCGGGGGAGGGCCACCGGATGCCGGCAGATCAGCCGCGCCAGTCTTGCAGCGCCTTGAGGCTGGCATACTGGCCGTCGACCTGCAGGACGATGTAGTCCTGGGCGATGGCTGCCAGGATGACACCGGGGGCGATCTCATTCCCCTCGCGCCACTCCCGTCCATTGAGCACGACGGCCCGCTTGGCCGGGTCGGAGGAGTAGTTGTGGGCACCATAGGTCAGGGACGGTACCTGCTGTTTCAGGGCCGGGGCCAGGGCGCCGAGGGGGATGGCACTGGTCTGGACCTGAGCCTGGGGCGCACTCTCTTCCACCAGCGGCGTGTTGTTGAGGGCGGCCATCAGCCGTTCTGCCAGACTCTGTCCCCCCTGGTTTGCGGTAGTCGCAGCCGGGGTTGCGGCAGGTCTTGGAGCGACCACGGGCTCCGGCAGGGGGGGCGGCAGCGGCCGGGTGATCATGGGCCTGGGTTCGACCCGCACGAAGGGGGGAGTCACCACTTCCTTCACTTCGACCTGCTGTTCCACGGGTTTGAGGTGATAGAGGTGCCAGCCATAGTTGGCGGCGGCGCCCATCACCAGGGCCAGGGGCACCAGGGCCCACCAGATCCAGCGGCGGTTGGGCTCCTCTTCCTGGCTCACGGGCAGACCCATGAGCGGCATATGGGGGGTGAACTGGGGCTGGTCGGCCCGGCGCAGGGCCTTGAGCAGGGTGGACATCAGGAGGCCTCCTCGACCATGGGATCCGTCTCATCATCCGCCACGCTGTCGAGATCGACCGGCGTGCTGGCTCGCAGGGATTCATCCTCCAGCCTGGGCATGGGTTCGCCGGAGGCCACATTCAGCCGCAGCAGGGTGTTGCTGCCGGCGATGCCGTCCGGGGTCAGTCCCTGCTCGCGCTGGAACTGTTGCAGCTTGTTCTTGAGGGTGGCGTCAAAGCGGCTCACCTTGCGATCGGGTTGCTGCATGGCGCGGCTAAGGGCGTTGTCCAGCCACTGCACCTGGGCAGCCCCGGCATTGCTCGCTATCAGGGGCACGTTGCCCCTGGGCATGCGCCAGAGCAGGGTGTAGCTGCCGCCCCAGGCGTCGGAGAGCCACTGCCTGTCCACCTGCCAGCTCTGGTTGCCGATGAGCAGGGAAGCCTTGTCCGCCCCCAGGCTGACCAGGGTGGCGTAATAGAGGCCGCCGGTCTCGTCGGTGAGACTGATGAGGGCCGGGTATTGCAGCGCCTGCAATTGCGCCAGGGAGGCTTCTCCCTCCTGGCAGCGCAGGCCCGCACGGGGGGCATTGTCGCAGGTTGCCTCCTCCAGCTCGGCCTGGTAGCCCCATACCTTGTAGAGATTCTGCATGGCGACGTCCGGCTCCAGCGCCTGATTGATGGCGCGGGTCAGCTGGGCCTGCTGCTCCGGCGTGTCATCCACCTTGACCGGTACCTCGACCTTGACCAGGGGGCGGGCTGGGAAGAATCCAAAGAATTGCCAGCCCCACCAGCCGGTGGCGACCAGCAGGGCGCCCACCAGGGCGACCGTGAGGCCGGATTGCCAGCTCCCCTCGTCGCGAATGCCGCTCACCTCATACGCGGACTGGCTGATGTCCCCGTGCACTATCTTGTGGCTGCCACGGGCGAAGGCGGCGATGAGGGCGCGGTCGCAGATGAGGTTGATGAGGCGGGGAATGCCCCCGGAGAGGCGATGCAGGGTCTGGATGGCCCTGGGGGTGAAGATGGGCTGGACGCAGCCTGCCACCTGCAACCGGAAGCGGACATAGGCATCCACATCCTGGCGCGACAGCGGCAGCAGGTGATAGCGGGCGGTGATCCGCTGCGCCAGCTGGCGCAGCAGGGGCTGGCGCAGCATCTGTTGCAGCTCGGGCTGGCCGATGAGCACCACCTGCAGCAGTTTCTTCTCGTCTGTCTCCAGATTGGTGAGCAGTCGCAACTGCTCCAGCACGCCGGGCAGCAGGTGCTGGGCTTCATCCACCAGCACCACGCTGCGCTTGCCTGCCGCCAGATTCGCCAGCAGATGATCCCGGATAAGGTCGAACAATTGCTTGAGGCTGGCCTCTTCGCCGTAGGGCAACTGGAATTCGTCGCAGATGGCGGCCAGCAGATCCCGCTCGGTCAGAGAGGGATTGAGGATGTAGGCGATCTCGGTGTCAGCGGGCAATTGCTGCAGCAGACAGCGGGAGACGGTGGTCTTTCCCGTACCCACTTCCCCGGTCAGCAGCACGAAGCCACCACCGTCCTGCAACCCGTAGTTGAGGTGGGCGAGGGCCTCCCCGTGACGCTCGCTCATATAGAGGTATTTGGGGTTGGGCGAGATGGAGAACGGGGGCTCCGACAGACCGAAGAACTGTGTGTACATAAGGATCCATTCCATTGTTATGGGCGGCAGGTTAAAGCCTCCCAAAAGGGATGTCAAAGACCCGGATACCATAAGGGGAGCTGGCTCGAACCACGGGCTGAGTCGCCCGGGACGATGACGGGAAGCCGCCGCCCGGCCGAGTGATGGCGAGCCTGGTGCGACGGGTTCACATCGTCTCTCTTGGCCAAAAGCGGTATCATCGTGGCAAGTTTATCGAGGGAGAGTGCGCGTGCAGATTTATCTGGTCGGAGGGGCGGTGCGGGATCGCCTGTTGGGATTGCCCCAGGGGGATCGGGATCACTTGGTGGTCGGCGCCACGGTGGAGCAGATGCTGGGTCTCGGATTCACCCAGGTGGGCCGAGACTTTCCAGTCTTTCTTCACCCCAAAACCCAGCAGGAGTACGCCCTGGCGCGCACCGAGCGCAAGCAGGGGCAGGGTTACACCGGCTTCGTCTGCCATGCCGCCCCCGAGGTGACGCTGGAGCAGGATCTGCTGCGCCGGGATCTCACCATCAACGCCATCGCCGAAGATGAGGACGGGCAACTGCACGATCCCTACAGCGGCGTGCAGGATCTGGAGGCGCGGTTGCTGCGCCATGTCTCGCCGGCCTTTGCCGAGGATCCCCTGCGCATCCTGCGGGTGGCGCGCTTCGCCGCCCGTTTCCATGCCCAGGGGTTCGTGGTGGCCCCCGAGACGCTGGGGCTGATGCGCGAGATGACGGAGGCTGGAGAGCTGGCCCACCTGACCCCGGAGCGGGTCTGGAAGGAGCTGGAAAAAGTGCTGCTGGGGCCGACACCCCAGATCTTCTTCGAGGTGCTGCGCGAATGCGGCGCACTCAAGGCGCTCTTCCCCGAGCTCGATGCCCTGTTCGGTGTGCCGGCCCCTGCCAGATGGCACCCGGAGATCGACACCGGCATCCACACCATGATGGTGCTGGCGCAGGCATGTCGTCTCTCCCCCGAACTGACCGTGCGCTTCGCGTCCCTCTGCCACGACTTTGGCAAGGGGCTGACCCCGCCCGCCTTCTGGCCGAGCCATCACGGCCATGGTCAGAAGGGGTTGCCGCTCATTCGCGATTTTTGCGAGCGCTTCCGGGTGCCGAACGAGTGTCGCGATCTGGCACTGCTGGTGAGCGACCTGCACACCCATATCCACATTGCCTTCGAGCTCAAGCCCGCGACCCTGCTCAAGGTATTCGACAAGGCCGATGCCTGGCGCAGACCGGAGCGCTTTACCCAGCTGCTCGATGCCTGTCGCGCCGACTTCCACGGTCGTACCGGCTTCGAAGAGAAAGTCTACAGCCAGCCGGACTATGTCGCTCAGGCCCTGGAGGCGGCGCAGGCTGTGCCGGTCAAGGAGATAGTGGCGGCCGGCTTCAAGGGGGAGGCAATCCGCGAGCAGCTTGCCAAACGGCGGCTCGATGCCATCAGCCGGGTGCGCGACGAGTGGACCTTTATCGAGGAGTAAACGCCGCAGCCGATCGACGGCGTGATATGGGCGAAGCATAAAAAAGCCCGGGTCAATGACCCGGGCTTTTTGTCGTGCGGCGTGGGCTGCTCAGGAGAAGCAGGCCTGCAACACGTAGAAGATGGCGATGGCCAGGATGGCGCCCGCGGGCAGGGTGATGACCCAGGAGACCACGATGTTGCGCAGCACGCCCAGGTTCAGGGCCGCGATGCCCCGTGCCAGACCGACGCCCATGACGGCACCGACCAGGGTCTGGGTGGTGGAGATGGGCAGACCGGTGCCGGAGGCTATCACCACGGTGGCGGCGGTGGCCAGCTGGGCTGCGAAGCCACGGCTCGGGGTCAGGTGGGTGATGCCGGTGCCGACGGTCGCCATCACCTTCTCGCCCATGGTGGCCAGACCGATGACGATGCCGATGCCGCCAAGGGGCAGGATCCACCAGGCGATGTGGGAGCTGCCGCCGATCTCGCCGCCGGCCGCCACGATGGAGGCGACTGCAGAGAGCGGACCGATGGCGTTGGCCACGTCGTTGGAGCCATGGGCGAAGGCCATGGCGCAGGCGGTGATGATCATCAGGATGCCGAACACCTTCTCCACGTTGGCGAAGTGCATCTTGCTGTCATCTTTCGGGTTGTACTGCTGGCCGCGGATATAGATCCAGCCGGCAAACGCCACCGCGATGGAGATGGCGACGGAGAGCAGCGCGCCTTCGCCATTGCTCAGGTGCAGACCGACGTGGGTCAGCCCCTTCTTGATGGTGACCAGGCAGATGACCAGGGACGTCAGGAACATGTAGAAGGGGACATAGCGCTTGGCATTGTCCAGGGGATTGTCCGTGTTGAAGATGAGCTTCTGCACGCTGATGAACATGAAGTAGGCGATGATGCCCGAGATGGCCGGCGTGACTACCCAGGAGCCGACGATGCCGCCAAACTTGTTCCACTGTACCGCTTCCGGACCGATGCTCACCACGGCGAAGCCCACGATGGCGCCGATGATGGAGTGGGTGGTGGAGACGGGCCAGCCGAAATAGGAGGCCAGGATCAGCCACAGACCCGCAGCCAGCAGGGAGGCGATCATGCCGAGCACCAGCAGATCCGGCGTGTCGGCAAAGGCGTTGCTGTCGATGATGCCGCTGCGGATGGTTGCCGTCACTTCGCCACCGGCCAGATAGGCACCGGCAAATTCAAAGATCATGGCGATGATGATCGCCTGACGGATGGTCAGGGACTTGGTGCCGACCGATGTGCCCATTGCATTGGCGACGTCGTTCGCACCAATGCCCCAGGCCATCAAAAAGCCGAACAAGGCCGCCACGAGCACCAGGGTGGTGCCGTAATTCGCGATAATGTCCATTAGTAGTGTTTACCCAGTCAGTCGATTACGAACGAGCCAGCATCAATTCCAGACGGGCGCCAACGCGCTCTGCCTGATCAGCCAGGTCACCTACCCATTCGAGGATCTTGTAGAGGAACATAACGTCGATCGGATTGTATTTGTGCTCAACGGCTTGCAGCTGTTGGCGCAGTCCGATCTGCATGGTGTCAGTATCGTCCTCGATGAGATCCAGCTGGTGGATCATCTCGGCAACCATTTCAACTTCACGTCCTTTAAAGCCGGTTTCAAGCAGCTCATCGAGTTCTCCGATGGCTTTTTCGGCTTGGGCGGTCGCATCGATACAGCGTTTGAGATAGGCCATGAAATCGGCGCGCATCTCGGTGGGGAATTCCATCTTGCGGCCAAGCATGCGACCGGAAATATCCTTGGCACGGTTGGCAATCTTGTCCTGCTGGGTCAAGAGCTCCAGCAGATCGGTACGGGCGACCGGCAGGAACAGGCCGCGGGGGAGTTTCAAGCGGATTTCGCGCTTGAGGATGTCCGCTTCTTTTTCCAGCTGGGCGATCTGTTGCCGGATCTTCTCGGCATCTTCCCAGCGGTCTTCAGCGACGGCATCAAAGAAGGGAATGAGCTGTTCGCAGCACACGTGAACCTTGACGATATGCTTCTGCAGCGGCTTGATGGGGGACTTGGCAAAAAGACCCAAAATAGTATTTACTGGCATGGCCAAACCTGTGTCGGTGAAAAAACACTCGATACGATTTTATGAGGGGCGCATGGTAACCGAACTGTGCCATCAATAAAACCGTGAATTAATCGTGAACTGTCGCTGGCATTATATCCTCGCGACTCTGAACATGCCCCCCAAAGTTGCCCGCCAGCCCGGAATGACTATGCAAACTGAGATCGAGATAAAGTTTTTCGTCACCAGCAATATTCAAGAATCCCTCTCCAAGCTTCTGAATTCACTAGATATTATATCTTCCAATCAAGCCGCTCTTGGCAACGTCTATTTCGACACGCCCGATCTGGGTTTGCGTGGGCTCGAGATGGGGTTGCGCATTCGTCGCAGCGATGATTTTTCCGAGCAGACCATCAAGTGCCGGGGGCAGGTCGTGGGCGGATTGCACGCCAGACCCGAGTACAACGCCCCGGTGGAGGGAACCATTCCGACCCTGTCTGCCTTTCCTGTCGATATCTGGCCGAGTCTGGCAGTGCGCGATGAACTCCAGAGCCGTCTGGTGGCCCAGTTCAGCACCGATTTCCTGCGCCGCCACTGGCTGATCGCATTCGGAGATGCCGAGATCGAGCTGGCCTGGGATCAGGGGGAGATTGCCGGTGCCCTGGGGCGTACCGGGATCGACGAGCTGGAGCTGGAGCTGAAATCCGGCGATGCCCGCGCGCTGTTCACCCTGGCGAGCAAGCTGGCGGCGCTGGGAGGATTGCGGCTGGGTGCCCAGTCCAAGGCGCAGCGCGGATACAGGCTGGCTGGGCTTGGCAAGCCACTGGCCGTGCAGCCCCTGCAAAGGATTGAGGGTAAAGGTCAGAAGGCCAGCATTACCCTGGGTATGCAGCACTGGCAGTATCATGAGCAGCTCTGGCTCGAGAGTGACGATGCTGGCGAACAACAACGGGCGCTGCATGCCCTGCTCGAGGGGGTATCCCTGGTTGCCGAGGCGGCAGGCACGCTGACGGTGCCACCCTCCTGGCTGGCCGACCTGCAGGCGCAACAGCGTCTGATGATGCAGGTGGCCGGGGATCGTGCATCATTGCATGCCCTGTTCCACCATGCCGACCTGGTGGGCCTGCAGTTGTCCATCGCGGCCTGGCTGCATCTGGGGGAGTGAATCCTCAGTGGTGCAGAGCGCAAAAAGGTGAGCCCGGGCTCACCTTTTTTATGGCAGTTGCACCTTGAGCGGCGCTATCAGTTCACCACGGCCACGTTGATGGTGCCGTTGCCCTGGGTCATGCGGACCCGGGCACCAGGTACAAAGGTGGGGCTGGCCTTTTGTACCACCACGATGGATTCGCCGTTCTCTTTCTTGATCTCGAGCTCGACCCCGTCAACCTGGTTGAGTTTGTCCCCTGCCGCCTTGCCGGCCGCCGCACCCGCAATGGCGCCACCGGCCGCCGCGATGTCACTGCCACGACCGCCGCCTATGGTGCTGCCGAGCAGGCCGCCGACCACGGCACCGCCAATGGTGCCGATCAGGGAGTTCTCATCGGCCTGGATCTTGACGGGGCGGGTGGAGAGGATGGTGCCATAGCTGACGGTCTGTACCTGCTTGGCGCGATCCTTGGTGTAGACATCGCCGGAGTAGACGTCGCTGT
Source organism: Aeromonas sp. ASNIH8 (assembly GCF_002919855.1). Lineage (NCBI taxonomy): Bacteria > Pseudomonadati > Pseudomonadota > Gammaproteobacteria > Aeromonadales > Aeromonadaceae > Aeromonas > Aeromonas sp. ASNIH8. The sequence goes on from NZ_PQLN01000019.1 coordinate 35,985, forward strand.
TGGCACAGCCGGTGATGGCGGTGGTGGCCGCCAGCAGGGTGACGAGAGCAATACGTTTGAACATGATGGGCCTCCTGGGCGGGCATCGGATTAATCTGGTGATGAATTGCACTTTACGCCAACCAGATTGCGCATTAAACCCGCAAAGTGTAACCAATTATGTGGCCGGAAGACTCCCGTGCCGGTGGTGGATGGTCAGATCAGGGCTTTTTCCAGCAGCAGGCGATCCTCGCCCGGCCCGAAGTAGCCTCTCTCTTCTGCCAACTGCTGATAACCCAGCCTGAAGTAGAGGCGCTGGGCCGGATTGGCGGGATCCACGGTCAGCCTCACCCGGGCAACCTGCAAATGCGCCAGAGCCTGCTCCACCTGCAACATCATTTGCTCGGCCAGGCCGAAGCCGCGCGCTTCGGGACGCACCGCGAGGGAGAGCAGCCAGCCCTGCGACCGATCCTGACCAAGCCCCCCCAGGGCATAGCCCAGCAGCCGGTCTTCCCGCTCCGCGACGACCAGCAGTTCGGGCCACAGATCCATGGCCTGGCGAAAGAAGAAACCGGGGTAGACATCCTCGCCGAAGACATCGGCATCTATCTGCCAGATGGCGTGCATGTCGGTGTGGGTGGCAAGGCGCAATACGGGGGACGAGTGCATCGGGGCTCCTCTCATCGGGTCTCTGCTGCGGGGCAGCCAAAAAGGAGGCACAGGGTAGAAGGGGCGGGGAGTCGATGCAAGGGGGGCATTTGTGGCATGCCGCAGATAAAGAAACAGGGCCCGCAGGCCCTGTGTCATCAGAGGAGGCTGGTCGCCTGCTCCAGCCAGGCGAGATCCTCGCCCTCCAGCAGCGGGCTCAGACGGCGGTAGACCTCCGCATGGTATTCGTTGATCCAGCGGAACTCCGCCGGGCTCAGCAGGCTGCGATCGATGAGGCGGATGTCGAACGGCACATAGGTCAGTCGCTCGAAGCCCAGCATCGTCAGCTCGCCACGGGCTTCCTGCTCGGTCACCACCACCAGGTTTTCACAGCGGATGCCGAAGGCATCTTCCCGGTAGTAGCCCGGCTCGTTGGAGAGCACCATGCCCGGCTGCAGGGCCACCAGGCTGCCCTTGGGGGCGATGCGCTGCGGACCTTCGTGCACGCTGAGGAAGTGGCCGACCCCGTGTCCGGTACCATGGTCGTAGTTGTAACCGGCTTGCCACAGGGGCATGCGGGCCAGCACGTCGAGCTGGATGCCGGCAGTGCCGCGGGGGAAGCGGGCCTGATCCAGGGCAATATGACCCTGCAGCACCCGGGTAAACATGGCCCTGTGCTCGTCAGTCACCTCACCCACTTTGACGGTGCGAGTGATGTCGGTGGTGCCGTCCAGGTACTGGGCGCCGGAGTCCACCAGATAGATGCTGTCCTGGCCGAAGGCGCGCGGGGTACCGTTGGTGTGGCGGTAGTGGCACATGGCGGCGTTGGGGCCGAGTGCCGAGATGGTGTCGAAGCTCGGCTCCACATAGTGCTCCTGCTCGTGGCGGAAGGCTTCCAGCTGGTCGGCCAGGGTGCCTTCGTCCACACCGTCGAACTCGCCGCTGGCGATCAGGCGATCCAGCCAGGCCAGGAAGCGGGTGACGGCAACGCCGTCGCGCAGGTGGGCGGCACGCATGCCGGCCAGCTCCACGGGGTTCTTGCACGCCTTGGGCAGCATGGTGGGATCCTGGCCGGCCACCAGAATGGCGCCCGCCTCTTCCATCACGAGCTGGGTCCAGGCGTTGGCGGTGTTGGGGTCGGCCAGCACCTTCTGCTGATCCTCGCCGATGCGCTGCAACACGTCACCCAGCTTGTCGATGGGGTAGACGGAGACATCCTGCCCCACGTGCTGGCTGAAGGCGAAGCAGTCGATCTTGTCGGTGTCGACGAAGAAATCCATGGTGGCGTTGGCGTAGAGCACCGCAAAGCCCAGCACCACCGGCAGGCGTTCCACGTCGCGACCACGCAGGTTGAGCAGCCAGTTGATGGGCTCGGCCTGGGTCAGCAACACCGCATCCAGCCCGCGCTTGCGCAGATCGCTGGCCAGCATTTCGCGCTTGGCCTGGCTGGACTGGCCCGCCAGCTCCTCGCTGTAGAGGATGACAGGGCTCTTGGTCGGAGCGGGACGATCGCTCCAGTGCAGATCGATGGGGTTCTCGTCGATGCGCACCAGCTCGATGCCGTGATCGGCCAGCACGGCGTTGGCGTTCTGATACCAGGCCAGGCTGTGCAGGCGGGCATCGAAGCCGACCCGGGAGCCTGAGGGCAACTGCTCCGCCAGCCACTGCACGTGGGGGTCTTCATTGAGGTGGAGAAACTCGAACAGCTCGGCCGGCGCCTGCATGCGGGCCTGCACGGTATAACGACCGTCGATGAACAGGGCCGCCCGATGCGCCAGGATGATGGCGAGCCCGGCGGAGCCGTTGAAACCCGTGATCCAGTCCAGCCGCTCGGCATAGGCGGGAATGTACTCCCCCAGATGCTCGTCGTCGTGGGGAACGATGAAGGCGTCCAGCTCCAGCGTGGCCAGTGTGGCCCTGACCTGGGCGACGCGGGTTTCAATAATCTCGAAATGGTTCATGTCGTTATTGCCAGCTTGTGGTGATGTGAGTGTTCATTGATGGTGGCCGCTTGCCAGGATCTGTCTGATCGATTGGCCTGCCGCCTCGATGTGTTGCTTGAGCAGTACCACTGCTTCGTGCTTGCGCCGGGCGCGGCACAGTTCAAGGAGTCGGGCGTGCTCCCGCTCGGCCTTGTCCACGCCGCCCTGGTCGAACAGCAGTTCGAAACGCACATAGCGGTCGCAGCTCAGATTGATCTGGGCGATCAGTTCCAGTGCCTGGGGGCGATTGGCTGCCTGGTAAAGGGTGGCGTGAAAGCGGTGATTCAACTCGGCCCAGTGTTCGATCTGGGTGCCAGACTCCAGCGCCAGATCAAACTGGGCGAGGATGGCTTGCGCCTGGGCGAAGGTCTCCTCCGTCATCAGGTCGACGGCGTGGAACAGGGTATCGGCTTCGAGCAGTGCCCGCAAATAAAAGAGCTCCTCGATGGCCGAGGCATCCAGCATGGTCACCACGGCGCCGCGATGGGCCTCGAACTTCACCAGCCCCTGAGCTTCCAGTTGCATCAGGGCTTCCCGCACCGGGATGCGGCTCACCGCCAGCTCCTTGGCGATGGCGTCCTGGCGCAGGGGGGCGCCCGCAGCAAACTCGCCACGCAATATCCGGCCGCGGAGGTTCTCCATCACCATCTGGGTTCGGGTCTTGTAAGGTGGGGTCATGCTGGGGTCACGGGCAGGTTGCAAAATTGTATATTGTATAAAGTTTGGCTGAATCTAACGCGCAAGGGCCGTCAAGGCAAGGCTTGGCGGGAGCCATATGCCGCGCATCGGCCAAAAAAATACCGGCCAGCAGGGCTGACCGGTACGGGATTGCGAGACGCGAGGCGCGTTTCTTACAACTGCGGGCCCGCCGCGACCAGGCGTTTGCCTTCGTCGTTGTCGGTGAAGCGCTCGAAGTTCTTGATGAAGCGCCCGGCCAGATCGGCCGCCTTGGCATCCCACTCGGCCTGGTCGGCGTAAGTGTCTCGCGGATCCAGGATGGCGGGGTTGACGCCCGGCAGCTCGGTCGGCACTTCCAGGTTGAACACCGGCAGTACCTTGGTCGGCGCCTTCTCGATGGAACCATCCAGGATGGCGTCGATGATGCCACGGGTATCCTTGATGGAGATCCGCTTGCCTGTGCCGTTCCAGCCGGTGTTGACCAGATAGGCTTCAGCCCCTGCCGCTTCCATCCGTTTCACCAGCTCCTGGCCGTACTTGGTCGGGTGCAGGCTGAGGAAAGCCGCGCCGAAGCAGGAGGAGAAGGTCGGGGTCGGCTCTGTGATGCCGCGCTCGGTACCGGCCAGCTTGGCGGTGAAGCCGGACAGGAAGTGGTACTTGGTCTGCTCCTTGGTCAGCTTGGCGACCGGGGGCAGCACACCGAAGGCGTCTGCGGTCAGGAAGATCACCTTGGTGGCGTGCCCCGCCTTGGAGACCGGCTTGACGATGTTGTCGATGTGATAGATGGGGTAGGAGACCCGGGTATTCTCGGTGCGGGAACCGTCGTCGAAGTCGATGGTGCCATCGGCGGCCACGGTCACGTTCTCCAGCAGCGCATCGCGGCGGATGGCGTGGTAGATGTCCGGCTCGGCCTCTTCGGAGAGCTTGATGGTCTTGGCGTAGCAGCCCCCTTCGAAGTTGAACACGCCGTGATCATCCCAGCCGTGCTCGTCATCGCCGATCAGCTGACGCTTGGGATCGGTGGAGAGGGTGGTCTTGCCGGTGCCGGAGAGGCCGAAGAAGATGGCCACGTCCCCATCCTTGCCCACGTTGGCGGAGCAGTGCATGGAGGCGATGCCGCGCAGGGGCAGGAAGTAGTTCATCATGGAGAACATGCCCTTCTTCATCTCGCCACCGTACCAGGTGCCGCCGATGAGTTGCATCTTCTCGGTCATGTTGAAGGCGACGAAGTTCTCGGAGTTGAGACCCTGCTCCTTCCAGTTCGGGTTGGTGCACTTGGCACCGTTCATCACCACGAAGTCCGGTTTGAAGGTCTTCAGCTCCTCTTCGCTCGGGCGGATGAACATGTTCTTCACGAAGTGCGCCTGCCAGGCCACCTCGGTGATGATGCGCACTGCCAGGCGGGTGTCCGGGTTGGCGCCGCAGAAGCCGTCCACCACGAACAGACGCTTGCCGGAGAGCTGTTTGGTGACCAGCCCTTTCAGATGTGACCACACTTCCGGGGTGATCGCCTTGTTATCGTTTTTACCCTGGTCAGACCACCACACAGTATCCTGGGTAGTGGCATCTTTGACGATATATTTATCTTTAGGGGAGCGGCCGGTGAAGATGCCGGTGTTGACGTTGACGGCGCCAAGCTCGGTGACGACGCCACGTTCGAAGCCCTCAAGGTCTGAGCGGGTCTCTTCAGCGAAAAGCTGCTCATAGGAGGGGTTGCGAACGATTTCCTGGCTGTTTTTGATACCGTATTGGTCCAGCTTCAGTTGTTGGGCCAGGGTGGGTTCTACCACGATTGTCATTGTATTCTCCTGGGTTCAGAGGTGTGTAGGGTTCTATCTGACGTTCATGCTACCACCTAGGTGGTAGTTTTTAGCGATCGCCATCAAACTTTATAAAATAGGGTATTTTTTTGTTATTTAAGTTAAAGGCGGGTTTTGCCCGCCTTTGATTAGTGTAACTGGTTTGCATCATTACCGGGAGCCCTGCTGAACAGGGTTTCGATGTCTATCCCGTCGAATTCGTAGTGGGCGCCGCAGTAATCGCAGTGCATGTCGATCTTGCCGAGCTCCTGCACCATGGATACCGCTTCTTCCTTGTCTATCTGCAGCAAGGCCCCTTCGCAACGGGCGCGGGAGCAGGTGCAGCGGAACTCGATGGCCTGGGGATCGAACACCCGTACCTTGTCCTGGTGGTAGAGGCGGTAGAGGATCTCTTCCGCGTCCAGACCGAACAGCTCCTCGTCCTTGATGGTGGTGGTGAGCTGGACCAGGTGGTCGAAATCTTCGCTGTGATCCTCGCTCTGGGCCGGCAGCTCCTGCAGCAGGATGCCCGCCGCACGGGGCTCGCCCTCGTGGTGGCCGGTGCGGATCCAGAGGCGGGTGGCCAGTTGTTCGGACTGGGCGAAGTAGTGCTCCAGACAGGCCGCCAGGGTGTCGGCCTCCAGGGCGATGATGCCCTGATAGCGCTCTCCCTGATCCGGAGTGATGGTGATGACCAGATGACCGTTGCCGATCAGGCTTTGCAGCTTGCCGTCCGTCGGCAATTCCCCTTCATAGCGTGCCACGCCGCGCAATTGCTGGTTGTTGTCGCCGTTGATGACGGCCAGACGCACCGGACCGTCCCCCTGCAGCTGCACCGTGATGGAGCCTTCGAACTTGAGGGTGGCGGTCAGCAGGCTGGTGGCAACCAGCAGCTCGCCCAGCAGGTGCTGCACCTGTACCGGGTAGTTCTGGGCGTCGATGATGTGGCGGTAGGTACGATCCAGCTGGACCAGCTCCCCACGCACTTCGTACTCTTCGAACAGATAGCGATACAGGAGGTCTTGGTTACTCATCATGGTTTCCTAGGATGTTCTTGGGGAAAAATAAACACATTGTTAAACAGGTGGTTAGGAACTAATTCCTCCACCTGTCGTCATAAAGGGGCCACAGACGCGGATTAGGATTGCTTGACCCGGATAAGCTGGCGTCGCTCCTGCTTGTCGGGTCGGCGCTCCGGGCTTGGGGCAAACTGGCTGTTGAAGCGGCGGGCTTCGCTGTTTTCGGCCCGTTTCTTCAGGCTGGCCTCTGTCTCTTCATAGAGTTGCTGGGCCAGCGGGGCGGATTTGCGCTGCTCGCTCACCTCGAGCACCCGCACCTCCCGCTCGTCCTGGCCTTGCCAGAATCGCACCAGGGCGCCGACCTCGACCGCCTTGCCCGGCTTGGTGCGCTGGCCGTTGTAGTGCACCTTGCCGCCGTCGATCTGATCCCGCGCCAGACTGCGGGTCTTGTAAAAGCGGGCGGCCCACAGCCACTTGTCGAGACGGACCTGAGTGCTGCTTTGTGCTGGATTCGACATGGATCGGCTCCGGGATGGCTGAAAAGGTGCCTGATTATACCAGAGGCGGGCCCCGGGATAGAAACAGGGGGCATCCGGGTGTGACGGAAACTGAATTTTCACCCCTTGGTCCCATCCGGTCGGTTGTCTCTGGGTCCATTGCCGTACACAATAGCCAACCGACTTGGATGCCAGACAATTTTGAGAAAGATGACGCTACCGTTCAGGGATGATTTGTTGACTTCCCTTCTGGCTCGCTGCAAGGCCATGCCACTCTCCCGTTTCAGCCAGCCCCTGTTCTGGCTTCTGCTGCTGTTGCTGGCCCAGCAGTGTGCCGTGCTCACCTGGCGCCTGTACGAACTGGCCCAGCCCGCTCCCCTGACCCCCTGGCAACCCTCGGTCACCTCGGTGCAGGGGAGTGGTGGCGATCGCCTCGATCTTGGCAACCTCAGCCGCCTCTCTCTCTTTGGCAAGGCGCTGCAACCCCAGGCGGACAAGGCGGCAGAGACGGTGGCGGTGGATGCCCCGAAAACCCAGCTCAACGCCCAGCTCAACGGGGTGCTGGCAAGCTCGGATCCCGCCAAGTCCATCGCCATCATCGCCCACAACGGGACACAGAACTCTTACGGCATCGGAGACTACATCGACGGTACTCAGGCCAGGATCCGCCAGGTGTTTGCCGATCGGGTCATTATCGCCCGGGACGGCCGTGACGAGACCCTGATGCTGGACGGGGAAGAGTATGGCAAGCCCCTGCCCAAACCGGCCCGCCAGGAGGGACTCTCCTCCGTGCGCAGCGAACTGCTGGGCAACCCGGGCAAGATCACCGATTACCTCAATATTTCTCCGGTCCGGGTGGACGGTCGCATGACCGGCTATCGCCTCAACCCGGGTCGCAATCCGGAACTGTTCAATCAACTCGGACTGGTCGCCAACGATCTGGCGGTCAGCATCAACGGCCTGGATCTGCGTGACAACGCCCAGGCCATGCAGGCGATGCAGCAGGTGGCGGGCGCCACGGAAATGACCGTCACCGTCGAGCGGCAAGGACAGCTCTACGACGTCTATGTCGGCTTGTCAGAATAATGAATTGGAGTAGCACCAAGAATGACAAATAAAGGGAAGGGCTGGCGTCTGGCCACCATGGCGGCAGCCTTGATGATGGCCGGTTCTGCCTGGGCCACCGAGTATTCCGCCAGTTTCAAGAACGCCGACATCGAGGAGTTCATCAACACGGTCGGCAAGAACCTGAACAAAACCATCATCATAGAGCCATCGGTACGCGGCAAGATCAACGTGCGCAGCTATGACCTGCTCAACGAGGATCAGTACTACCAGTTCTTCCTGAGCGTGCTCGACGTTTACGGCTTTGCCGTGGTGCCCATGAACAACGGCGTGCTCAAGGTGGTGCGCTCCAAGGATGCCAAGACCTCGGCCATCCCCGTGGTGGATGACACCAACCCCGGCGTGGGTGACGAGATGGTGACCCGGGTCGTGCCGGTGCGCAATGTCTCGGTCCGTGAACTGGCCCCCCTGCTGCGTCAGCTCAACGACAACGCCGGCGGCGGCAACGTGGTCCACTACGAGCCCTCCAACGTGCTGCTCATCACCGGCCGCGCCGCCGTGGTCAACCGCCTGGTGGAGGTAGTTCGCCGGGTGGACAAGGCGGGGGATCAGGACATGGACGTCATCAAGCTCAAGTTCGCCTCCGCCGGCGAGATGGTGCGGCTGGTGACCAACCTCAACAAGGATGGCAGCAATCAGGGGGCCAACGCCTCGCTGCTGCTCTCCCCCAAGGTGGTGGCCGACGAGCGCACCAACTCCGTGGTCATCAGCGGCGAGCCCAAGGCCCGTGCCCGCATCATCCAGATGGTGCGCCAGCTCGACCGGGATCTGCAGAGCCAGGGCAACACCCGGGTCTTCTACCTGAAATATGGCAAGGCCAAGGATCTGGTGGACGTCCTCAAGGGGGTCAGCTCCAGCATCGCCGCCGACAAGAAGGGCGGGGCGGCTGCCACGGCCACGGGCGGCGCCAGCATCGGCGGCGGCCAGCTCGCCATCTCCGCCGACGAGACCACTAATGCCCTGGTGATCACCGCCCAGCCGGATGTGATGGCCGAGCTGGAGCAGGTCATCGCCAAGCTCGACATTCGTCGTGCCCAGGTGCTGGTGGAGGCCATCATCGTCGAGATATCGGATGGTGACGGCATGAACCTCGGGGTGCAGTGGGCCAACACCAATGGCGGCGGCACCCAGTTCACCGACACCGGTCTGCCCATCGGCTCCCTGGCCATCGCCGCCAAGGATTACAAAGACAACGGCAACACCGACGGCCTGTCATCCCTGGCGGGTAGCTTCAGCGGCATGGCGGCAGGCTTCTATCACGGGGACTGGGCGGCGCTGGTGACGGCGCTCTCCACCAACAGCAAGAACGACATCCTCTCCACCCCGAGCATCGTCACCATGGACAACAAGGAGGCCTCCTTCAACGTCGGTCAGGAAGTGCCGGTGCAGAGTGGCTCCCAGAGCTCCACCACCAGCGATCAGGTGTTCAACACCATAGAGCGCAAGACGGTGGGGACCAAGCTGGTGGTGACGCCCCAGATCAACGAAGGAGATTCCGTGCTGCTCAACATCGAGCAGGAGGTCTCCAGCGTGGCACAGAAGCAGGCGACCGGGACCGCCAACCTGGGCCCCACCTTCGATACCCGCACCGTGAAGAACGCCGTGCTGGTCAAGAGCGGCGAGACAGTGGTGCTGGGTGGCCTGATGGACGAACAGACCCAGGAGCAGATCTCCAAGGTGCCCCTGCTCGGGGACATTCCGGTGCTGGGTTACCTGTTCCGTTCCTCCAAGACCTCCACCGCCAAGCGCAACCTGATGGTCTTCATCCGCCCGACCATATTGCGTGACGCCAATGTCTACTCCGGGGTCTCCAGCAACAAGTACACCCTGTTCAGGGCCGAACAGCTGAGCCGGGCTGCGGAAGAGGGCTATGCCACCTCGCCGGCTCGCCAGGTGCTGCCCGCCTATGGCCAGGACGTGATGATGTCCCCCGAGGTGCAGCAGCAGATCCAGAGAATGCAGGCCCAGCAGCAGGCGACCGCCACCGGCGTGCGCGCCCAGGTGCAGGAGCAGCCCTTCGTGCAGAGCAAGCCCTGATGGCCGCCTACCAGCTCGATGGCAGCGAGCTGCCGGCTCCCCTGCCGGAACTGCCGTTCGCGTTTGCCCGCAACTTCGGGGCCATCCTGACCGAGCGCCAGGGTGCCCCGGTGCTGCTCTGCCGCCAGGGCGTGACACCGCAAACCCTGCTGGAAGTGCGGCGGGTGGCGGGCTGCGCCTTCACGGTGGAGCAGATGGACGGCGAGGCCTTCGAAGAGCTGCTGATGGCCCACTATCAGCGTGACTCCTCCGAGGCGCGTCAGCTGATGGAGGATCTCGGCAACGAGATGGACTTCTTTGCCCTGGCCGAAGAGCTGCCCCAGAGCGAGGATCTGCTGGATGCCGACGACGACGCCCCCATCATTCGCCTCATCAATGCCATGCTGAGCGAGGCGATAAAAGAAGAGGCGTCCGACATCCACATCGAGACCTTCGAGCGGGCCCTGGTGATCCGTTTTCGCATCGATGGGGTGCTGCGGGAGATCCTGCGCCCCCATCGCAAACTCGCCTCCCTGCTGGTGTCGCGCATCAAGGTCATGTCGCGCATGGACATCGCCGAGAAGCGGGTGCCCCAGGATGGCCGCATCTCACTGCGCATCGGCGGCCGGGCGGTGGACGTGCGGGTCTCCACCATGCCCTCCAGCTACGGCGAGCGGGTGGTATTGCGACTGCTCGACAAGAACAACGTGCGCCTCGAGCTCAAGCAGCTCGGCATGACGCTGGCCAACCGCAACATCATCAGCGAACTCATTCGCAAGCCCCACGGCATCATCCTGGTGACGGGCCCGACCGGTTCGGGCAAGTCCACCACCCTTTATGCGGCCCTCTCGGAGATCAACTCCCGGGATCGCAACATCCTGACCGTCGAAGACCCCATCGAATATGACCTCGAAGGGGTGGGCCAGACCCAGGTCAACAGCAAGGTGGACATGACCTTCGCCCGGGGCCTGCGCGCCATTCTGCGCCAGGATCCGGACGTGGTGATGGTGGGGGAAATCCGTGACCTCGAGACCGCCCAGATCGCGGTGCAGGCATCCCTCACCGGTCACCTGGTGATGTCGACCCTGCACACCAACACCGCCATCGGCGCCATCACCCGGATGCGGGACATGGGGATCGAGCCCTTCCTGCTCTCCTCGTCGCTCCTGGCGGTACTGGCCCAGCGGCTGGTGCGCACCCTCTGCCCGGATTGCCGCGCACCGCACCCTGTCACCGAGCAGGAGCGTGTTGCCATGGGCATCGAGCTTGCGCCGGATCAGCAGATCTGGCGTCCGGTGGGCTGCGAGCAGTGCAACCACACCGGCTATCGCGGCCGGACCGGCATCCACGAGCTGGTGGTGGTGGACGAGGCGGTGCGCGAGGCGATCCACAGCGCCAGCGGCGAGCTCGCCATCGAGCGGCTGATCCGGGGTCACACCCCCAGCATCCGCCGCGACGGCATCGACAAGGTGCTCAAGGGGCAGACCAGCCTCGAAGAGGTGCTGCGCGTGACCCGGGAAGACTGAGATGGCAGCATTCGAATACAAGGCCCTCGACAGCAAGGGACGCAACAAGAGCGGCGTGCTGGAGGGGGATTCCGCCCGCCAGGTGCGCCAGCTGCTGCGCGAGCAGGGGCTGACCCCGCTCGAGGTGAACGAGACCACCGAGAAGGCCAAGCGCGAGGCGAACCGCTTCGTGTTGTTCCGCCGTGGTGCCAGCACCGCCGAGCTGGCGATGATCACCCGCCAGCTGGCCACCCTGGTGGGGGCCGGTCTCACCATCGAAGAGGCCCTCAAGGCGGTCGCCGAGCAGTGCGAGAAGGCCCACCTGCGCAGCCTGGTGGCGACGGTGCGCAGCAAGGTGGTGGAGGGGTATTCCCTGGCCGATTCGCTGGGGGCCTTCCCCCATGTGTTCGACCAGCTGTTCCGCTCCATGGTGGCGGCCGGCGAGAAGTCCGGTCACCTGGAGAAGGTGCTCAACCGTCTCGCCGATTACACCGAGCAGCGCCAGCACATGCGCACCAAGCTGCTGCAGGCGATGATCTATCCCATCGTCCTCACCCTGGTGGCGGTGGGGGTCATCTCCATACTGCTCACCGCCGTGGTGCCCAAGGTGGTGGCCCAGTTCGAACACATGGGCCAGCAACTGCCGGGCACCACCCGTTTCCTCATCGGCACCAGCGAGCTGTTGCAGCACTACGGCCTCTGGTTCCTGCTGCTCCTTGGCATTGGCGGTCTGATTTGGCGCTGGTGGCTGACCGACGACAAGCGTCGTCGTCGCTGGCACCAGGTGATACTGCGCCTGCCGGTGATCGGTCGGGTCAGCCGCGGTCTCAACACCGCCCGCTTTGCCCGCACCCTGAGCATCCTCAACGCCAGCGCCGTCCCCCTGCTGGAGGGAATGAAGATCGCCGGGGAAGTGCTCTCAAACGACTATGCCCGCATGCGCATCGGTGAGGCCACCGAGCGGGTGCGGGAGGGGACCAGCCTGCGCAAGTCGCTGGATGAAACCAGAATTTTTCCGCCCATGATGCTGCACATGATCGCCTCGGGCGAGCAGAGTGGCGAGCTCGACAGCATGCTGGAGCGGGCGGCGGACAACCAGGACAGGGAGTTCGAAACCCAGGTGAACATCGCCCTCGGGGTGTTCGAGCCCATGCTGGTGGTCTCCATGGCCGGGGTGGTGCTGTTTATCGTGATGTCGATCCTGCAGCCGATCCTGGAGCTCAACAACATGGTGAATCTGTGAGGGTCGGGTGCCCGAATAGGCTTCGCCATTCGAACCTGCAAATTCAATCGAACGATAGTGGTTTAACAGTTAATCGTTGATGGCTAATGCCATCTCATTTCGTTAGGGAGTCAGTCATGCAAAAGCGTCGTCAATCGGGTTTTACCCTGCTGGAAGTGATGGTGGTCATCGTGATCCTGGGGATCCTGGCCAGCCTGGTGGTGCCCAACCTGATGGGCAACAAGGAGAAGGCGGATCAGCAAAAAGCGGTCTCCGACATAGTGGCGCTGGAAAACGCCCTCGACATGTACAAGCTGGACAACAACCGCTACCCGACCACCGAGCAGGGGCTGGATGCCCTGGTCAACAAGCCGACCGCATCCCCTGAGCCGCGCAGCTACCGTGAAGGGGGCTACATCAAGCGCCTGCCGCAGGATCCCTGGGGCAACCAGTACCAGCTGCTGAGCCCGGGCCAGTTCGGCAAGATCGACATCTTCTCCATGGGGATGGACGGCGAAGCCGGGACCGATGACGACATCGGCAACTGGAACCTGAAGGACTTCCAATAAGTGATTCCGCCGCGTCGTGCTCACTGCGCCACCCCGGGGCTGCCTGAATGAAGGTGGCCTCTTCGGCCCGTCACCAGGCCGGTTTTACCCTGCTGGAGGTGTTGCTGGTCGCCATGTTGATGGGACTGGTGGCGACCGCCGTCACCCTCAGCATGGGGGGCGCCAGGGGGGATCGGGAGCTCGACAAGCAGGCGCGCCGCTTCATGGCGACCCTGCAGCAGGCCCAGGAGTATTCGGTGATGGATGGCAGGCTGCTGGGGCTGCGGGTCGAGGAGAACGGCTGGCAGTTTATGTCCCGGGATCCCAAGGATCGCAAGTGGCGCGCCCTGACCGGTGACAAGTTGCTGGGGCCGGTGACGTTGCCGGAGGGGATGACCCTGGCGGTGGAGCTGGAAGGTTTCAACTGGCGTACTGCGTCGGACGAACGCCAGGAGCAGGGTCGGGACGAGCGCGAGCGGACACCCCAGATCCTGGTCTTTCCGGGGGGAGAGCTCTCTCCCTTCGTGCTGACCCTGAGCCAGCAGGACGAGGATCTGCACTACCTGCGCACCGTCAGGGGGGACGAGTTCGGTCGTCTCTCCCTGTTGCAGGATGAAGAGGAAGAAGAGTGAGGAGCGCCAGGCCCGCAGGGGGCGCTCTAGCGCGTCGCACCGCTCTGTCGGACGGCCCCGCCCGGGTGCGCGGCATGACGCTGCTGGAGGTCATGGTGGCCCTGGCGGTGTTTGCCATCGCCGGGCTGGCGGTGATGAAGACCGCGAGCGAACACCTGGCCGGCCTCAATTATCTGGAGCAGAAGACCCTGGCGACCTGGGTGGTGGAGAATCAGCTGGTGCAGCAGAAGCTCGAAGGCAAATGGCCGGGAGACAGCTGGGTGGAAGGGGACGAGGAGATGGCCGGGCAGACCTGGTACTGGCGCTATCGCGGCGTCGCCACGGCGGACAGCAACTTCAGGGCGCTGGACATGGAAGTGCGCACTGCGCCCAAGGCCGACAGCCCGGTGGCCATGATCCGGACCTATCTCAGCCGATGAACATTCATCAACGTGCGTCCATGATCCGGAGCCGGTGTCAGCCGATGATCCAGAGCAACCCCCGCCCATCGCGCCACCGCGGCTTTACCCTGCTTGAGATGCTGGTGGCCATTGCCATCTTCGCCACCCTGAGCCTGGGGGCCTATCAGGTGCTGCAAGGGGTGCTGACCAGCGACGAGGTTGCCAAGCGCAAGGAGGCCCGCCTTTCGGAACTGCAGCTCGCCTTCAGCCTGCTGGAGCGGGACGTCACCCAGATGGTGCCGCGCAGCGGTCGCATCGACGGCGAGAACAACAAGGTGCTGCTGGCGGCGTCCCGCTTCGGCCAGCAGAGCGACGACTGGGGCATGGCCTTCATTCGCGGCGGCTGGCTCAATCCGGACGGCATACTGCCGCGCTCCGGCCTGCAACGGGTGGGTTGGCGTCTCAAGGGGCAGACCCTGGAGCGGTTGAGCTACCTCTATCCGGATCCGGCCATTGGCACCGAGCCGCGCATTCAGCCCGTGCTGACCGGCGTGACGGCGCTGCGCCTCTATTTCTACGACAAGGGACAGTGGAAGGAGGAGTGGACCCAGCGCGACCTGCTGCCCTACGGGCTGGCGGTGGAGCTGGAGCTTGAAGACTACGGCACCATCCGTCGCCAGTTCCTGATCGGAGCCGGTGGCCAGAGGGCAGAGAATGGTAACTGATCGTCGTTTTCCCCTGTCCGTCACGAAGGATGACAGCACTATTCGACGTCGCCAGTTCCTGATCGGAGCCGGTGGCCAGAGGGCGGACAATGGCAATTAAGCGCCCCCGCCCTTCTTTGGCCCCCGGCAGACAGCGGGGCATGGCCCTGCTGGTGGTGTTGCTCATCCTCGCGGTGATGGTGATCGTCGCCAGCAACATGAGCGGCCGCCTGCAACTGGAGCTGCGTCGCACCGCCAACCTCACCCTGGGCAAGCAGGCCTGGTGGTATGCCATGTCGGCGGAGGCCCTGGTGATCAAGGTGCTGAACCAGGACTTCAAGGATGACCCGGATCGGGTGAGTCTGGGACAGAACTGGGCGCGGGAGGACGGGGTCTTCCCGGTGGAGGATGGCACTCTCTCGGGCCGGGTGCGGGATCTGCAATCCTGCTTCAACCTCAACAGCCTGAGCGTGCCCCTCAAGGAGGGGGAGAACGGCGACGATCTCGAGGCCCAGCCTTATCAGTTCAAGGTGTTCCGGGCCCTGCTCGCCCAGCTCGAGGTGGATGATTACGAAGCGGTGCAGCTGACGGACGCCATCCGCGACTGGACCGACAAGGATACCCAGCTGGTCTCGAGCAACGGGGCCGAGGATGCCTACTACGAGGGACTCAATCCCCCCTACCTGGTGGCTAACCAGCGGATGCTGGGCACCGACGAGTTGCGGGCAGTGCGCGGGGTGAGCGCCAGCCTGTACGCCCGGTTGGCCCCCTATGTGTGCTCCCTGCCCAATGACAAGCTGGTGGTGAACATCAACACCATCCGGCCGGAGCAGGCGGCCCTGCTGGTGGGGCTCTACCAGGGGAAGATCGGGCTGGACGATGCCAAGCGGGTGCTGACCAGCCGCCCCAAGAAGGGGTGGAAGAACAAGCAGGAGATGACGGAGCAGTTGCAGGTTCAGCCGGGTGCCATCACCGGGCTGGATGGCGCCCTGGACATCAAGAGCAGCTTCTTCGAGGCCCGCCTGCTGGCGGAGGTGGGGGAGACCCGCGCCAGGCTTGAGACCGTCTTCCAGCGTGGCAAGGACAACAAGCTGGTGATGCTGCGTCGCCTGAGCGGCGGCGCCGAATAACAAGGGGGCGTGGGGCGGTTTCAGCTGCCCTGCGCATCCCCCGATTGGACTGCAACCCATGGCTGTGCGCCCGCCCCCCTGAGGGAGGAGCGGGCATGGCAGGAGAGACATTAGTGAGCGAGAGTCTGGTCATCCGTCTGGGGACCAATGCGCAGCAGCCAGTGCACTGGCTGGTCTGGTCGGCGCAGGAGCAGGAGATCATCGCCTCCGGCATCCTGGCATCGGCGCACGCCCTCGGCGAGCTGCAGGAGCGTGCCGGTGGTCGCCCCGTGGTGACCCTGGTGCCCGGCAGCGATCTTATCTTCCGGCGGGTCAATCTGCCGGGCAAATACAGCCGCCAGAGTGCGGCGGCCCTGCCCTATCTGCTGGAGGAGCAGATCGCCTCAGACGTGGACGATCTGCACCTGGTGGTGCTCGGCCATCAGGGCCGCGAGGTGGATCTGATGGCGGTGGACAAGGGGAAGATGCACTCCTGGCTCGGCTGGCTGGAGCAGGCAGGGCTCAAGACCCTGCACCTGCTGCCCGACGTGCTGGCGCTGCCGCTCGCCGCCGATGGCTGGTCAGCCCTGCAGCTGGGGGAGGAGTGGCTGGTCCGCCAGGGCCCCCGTCAGGGCATAGTGGCGGAGGAATCCCTGCTGGCCATGCTGTTGGCAGCGCAGACCGAACCCGTCACCCTGCACTGCCATACTCCCATCCCCGCCATGGCGGCGGGCAACTGGCAGGGGGCTGACCCGGAACTGCCCATGCTGTTGCTGGCGAAAGGGGCGCTGACCTGCCAGGCCAACCTGCTGCAGGGGCCCTATCGTCCCCAGACCGAATACGCCCGCTACTGGTTGCAGTGGCGCAAGGTGGCGGTGCTGGCAGGCGTATTGTTGCTGGTGGCCCTGGTGCAGCGCGGTGTGCATCTGCACCAGCTGACGGAACAGGACAAGGCCCTCAAGGCGGAGATCCGGCAGGTCTACACCCGGATCTTCCCGGGGGAGACGCGCATCGTCAACGTGCGCAGCCAGATGACCCAGCACCTCCAGCAGTTGGGGCAGGCTCCCCAGGATGGCGTCCTGTTGCTCCTGACCGAGCTGGCCCCGGTGTTTGCCGAGGTGCCCGGCCTCAAGCCCGAAGTGCTGCGCTTCGATGCAGCCCGGGGCGAGCTGAGGTTGCAGGTGACGGCCCCCGGCTTCACCGAGATCGAACGTTTCCGCGAGCTGGCGGGCAAGCGCTTCGCGGTGCAGCAGGGTGAGGTGCGAAGCACCGAAGGCAAGGTCGAAGGGGCGCTGGTGCTCAAGGGGAGGTCGTCATGATGGACAAACTGCAGAGCTGGTGGCGCGGCATCAGTGCCCGCGAGCAGCGGCTGGTGGCGGTGGGGGGTAGCGTGCTGCTCATCGGGCTCTTCTACTGGGCGATCTGGCAGCCGGTGGCAAATCGCATTGCCGAGCGCGAGCGGCAGGTGGTGAACCAGCAGCAGACCCTGGCCTGGCTCAAGGAGAAGGGACAGGAGGTGCTGGCGATGCAGGGGGGACAGGGGCGCCAGATCGATACCGGTGGTACCCTGGACGGCGTGGTGAACCGCACCGCCTTCAACCAGAAGATCAAGATTGCCCGCTTGCAGCCCCAGGGTCAGGAGCTGCAGGTATGGATAGACACGGTGCCGTTCGATGATCTGCTGATCTGGCTTGCGACCCTCTCGGATCAATACGGCGTCCAGGTGCAGATCATCGAGCTGGCCCGCGAGGGGCTGGCCCCCGGGCTGGTCAAGGTCAGACGTTTGCAGTTGAGTCGTTCCCAATGAAGCGAAAAATAGTGATCGCCAGTCTCTTCCTGCTGGCCTATCTCGGTTTCCTGCTGGCCCAGTTGCCTGCATCCCTGGTGGTGCGCCATCTGCCGCTGCCCTCCAATCTGGTGCGGCTGGAGGGGGTGAGCGGCACCCTCTGGAACGGTCAGGCCGCCCGGGTGCAATATGCCAGCGAGTCCCTCACCCAGTTGCGCTGGGATCTCGATGGCTGGTCCCTGCTGCGGCTGTCGCCCGAGGTGTCGGTGCGCTTTGGCGAGCGCAGCGGACTCAACGGGCAGGGGAGCCTGGGTTGGAACGGTGCTGCTTTCGGGCGCAACATCACCCTGAATGCGCCGGCCCCCTGGGTGCTGGAGCGGGTGCCGATGAGACCCCCCTTCCCGTTGACGGCGACGGGTCAGTTGCAGCTCAAGATCGATCAGTTTGCCCAGGGCACTCCCTGGTGCGACAACCTTTACGGGGATCTTCACTGGTATGATGCACAGGCGGACACCCCGGCGGGCAAGCTGGCCCTGGGGGATCCCGAGATCACGCTCACCTGTCTCGACTCCCGGCTGGTGGCCGAGATCAAGCAGGGCTCGGAGGCGGTGCAGGTGCTGGGCAAGCTGGAGTTGCAGGCCAATCGCCAGTACCTGTTCCAGGGCACCTTGAAACCGGGTCCCGAGCTGCCGGACCAGATGAAACAGGGGCTACCCTTCCTCGGCCAGCCCGATGGGCAGGGGCGCTTCCCGCTGCGTTATCAGGGCCGCATCTGACGGCGTTGCCCATGGTTTGAACCACCCCGCCCCGGCGGGGTGGTGTCGTTATGGGGGCGCGCCGGCTGGCGCCGTGATGAGGTGATTGAGGAAGAAGCTGAACAGCTCGGCCCGGGAGTGCAGGTTCAACTTGGCGTAGAGGTGCTTGCGGTGATTCTTCACCGTGCCGCTGCCGATGCCGAGCGAACCGGCAATGGCCTCGGTATCCAGCCCCTGCAACAGCAAACCCGCCACCTGGCGCTCCCGCCGGGTTAGCTGGTCTCCCCCCACACTGGCGATAGCCTGCTCCACCGCCCCCTTGAGGTCAGTGCCATCTGACCTGGCCGGGCTGCGGGCCAGGCGGGGTGTCTCTTCCCGCCAGTGCTGGCGACACAGGGAGTGGACCAGCGGGAACAGTGCCTCCAGCCTGGTCAGCTCGTCACGGCTGAGGGAGCTGCGCTTGTCGAGGCGGCCCAGAAACAGCATCAGGGTGAGGCCGCCGCGCACCGGCAGGATCAGCCCCACCTCCTCCTGCCAGCCGGTGGCCTGATAGAAGTGGTGGCGATACTCGGGGTCGAGCCGCCCCCGTGACACCTGCGTCAGGGTCCAGACCCCGGCACCCAGCCCCTGCTCCAGCGCCTGCATGAAGGGATCCTGACTGAAGTGGCGGGTGAGGTAGCGGTCGAACAATAGGGCCCGCTGATGATGCAGGTTGTCGTAGAGGTAGACGGGGCGCAGCCCCACCCCGAGCAGCAGGGCACAGTCGAATGCCACCTGTTGCTGGATGAGGCGCACCAGGGCTGCCGGGAAGCCGCTGCCGTGCAGGGCATCGACGGCGGCGGTCAGGCTCAGGGTATCCGTGGCAGGAGACGGGGGCATGGCGATGGGCTCCGGGTCAGGGAATGGTTTCCCCACGATGGCAGGATGCTAGCACGGGAGTGGCAAAACTGTCCCCTGGGGGACATATCTGCCAGCACTGCAAACGGCGAGGATGGCCCTCTTTCTCTTGCTGTTGGAGCCCTCCATGACAAATCCTCACCTGCTCGATGAGCTGACCCAGCGCGGCCTGGTGGCCCAGAATTCCGACCCGGTGGCGCTGGCCGACCATCTTGCCACCCCTCGCACCGTCTACTGCGGCTTCGATCCTACCGCTGGCAGCTTGCACATCGGCCACCTGGTGCCACTGCTGATGCTGCGCCGCTTCCAGCTGGCGGGCCACACCCCGGTGGCTCTGGTGGGCGGGGCCACCGGCCTTATCGGCGATCCCAGCTTCAAGGCAAGCGAGCGCCCCCTCAACAGCGCCGAGACGGTGCAGGGCTGGGTCGCCAGCCTGTCGGCCCAGATAAAAGCGCTGCTGCCAGCGAGCGACGGGCTGGCGGCGTCGCTGCTGGTCAACAACGCCGACTGGATGGGGCAGATGTCCGCCCTCGATTTTCTGCGGGACATCGGCAAGCACTTCTCGGTCAACGCCATGCTGGCCCGCGAATCGGTGCGCCAGCGCCTGGCCCGCCCGGATCAGGGCATCTCGTTCACCGAGTTCTCCTACACCCTGCTGCAATCCCAGGACTTCGCCGTGCTCAACCAACGCCTCGGCTGCACCCTGCAGATCGGCGGCAACGACCAGTGGGGCAACATCACCAGCGGCATGGACCTCACTAAATAGCTGTTCCGAATAGTAGATCACTGGAGGAAGGGAACTCAGTCCAGTTTGTGCGATCTCATTAGTCGCCAAACAAAACAAGCCACACCCAAAGGACTGAGTTGATGCCTATCCTACCACCC
>NZ_PQLN01000190.1:0-2901 GCF_002919855.1 Aeromonas sp. ASNIH8
CAGTCAGCCGTACGATGAAGAGCAGAAGTTATCATGATCGTTACTATGTTGGGAGTCACATAGAAGATCAGATCCTGGAAAACGGGAAAGGTTCCGTTCAGGACGCTACTTGTGTATAAGAGTCAGGCGTAGCAGCGGAATGTTGAAACGATAAAATTTCATTACCGCTCTTATTATTAGTAAATGGACAGTTTTTATAATTTTTCAAGTGGGGGTATGTGAAAAATGTTGAAAACCACCTCTTTTGATTAAACTGTAACCAAAAATGCTGATCTTTACCTACCCTCCCGTCGACTTATTGCTGATTGACAGACCCCATGCTCAATCCGTCCCATCAGGTCGACAATTACCTGCCCCCTTATCGGTGTAGTCAGGAGTTGCTCTGCTTACGAGCAACTCCTGATACTTGAAGCGCTACTACTGTAACTCAATGAAGAAAAGCTTATCGACTTCTAGAGTTGCCCCCTTGAAGATCCAGACACTTCACCCCTCTTAACTTGACCGAGGTAGTCTGGAACTATGTTCAGTACTAGGGAAAGTGCGAACAAGTATCCCACGAACAAAAAATGAAAATTTTAGTCATTTAATATCAATGGGTTACCAGTAAATGCTCTCGTGCCATATGACTTATTCGCACCTTCCCTAGCATAATCATCCATAGGAGCAACACATCTATACGGGCTAGGAATGACTCCTTGCGGGTTTTACGGCGTGTTCCATTGAACTCGCAATCCGCTAACTCATGCTGAACCTCATCCCTGTTGCCATGTGGGGATCATGGTCGCAGACCGAGGAACTGTTCGCACATTCATTTGCTTGTGCCTGTTATCGTATATTCAGTCATTGTCACTGCGGATAGCATCATCAACGCAATAAATTGATATTGAATTGAACATATCCTTCATGTTTAAGGCTGATTGGCTGCACCGAGGAAAACGCAATCACGCTGTCGCGCGGATTCAGGAGTACACCGATTACCACGCCGATGAGGTTGGAAATCAACTCGACCAGCTCGGCTTTGTCACCAAGCAGGTAAAGGGCAGTGAAGTCCGCAGCGACCAGCAAGATGAACACACCAGACTGCGATCCATGACGCAGGTTGCAATCAAATAGGCACTGCCTGACTGTTTAGTGTAGGTCTCCCGCACATGCTGGCGGCCGTAGATGGCTTGAGGACTGCGAGGCAGAACTCGTAACCGAGGCCCCTGTCGTTGATGATCGCATCGTCTTCACCTCATAGGAAAAGACACAAAATATCGAACATTGAAATCTAATATTACAGGTTAAAAAATGCACACATCACTTCTTCCTCTTTCCTGCTCATCAGGTATAATCCGCCATCTTTTTTTTGCATCAGTGACCAGCGACACCCTATGACTGTCAACCGTTTTGACCCCAGCTCAGAGAGCCTGACGCCTGCAACCACGCCGGCTCAGCCATTGGACAACCAACCTGTCCAACAAGCAACTTCCAGCATTATTAGGTCTCACCACCCAAGGATTGGTTTTGTGAGCTTGGGATGCCCCAAAAACCTGGTCGATTCCGAACGCATCCTGACCCAGCTGCGTACCGAAGGGTACGACGTGGTGCCCAGCTATGACGATGCGGAGCTGGTGGTGGTCAACACCTGCGGCTTCATCGACAGCGCGGTGCAGGAGTCCCTGGAAGCCATCGGTGAAGCCCTGGCCGAGAACGGCAAGGTGATCGTCACCGGCTGCCTCGGCGCCAAAGAGAACCAGATCCGCGAGATCCACCCCAAGGTGCTCGAGATCACCGGTCCCCACGCCTATGAAGAGGTGCTGGGCCACGTCCACAAATACGTGGAAAAACCCACCCACAACCCCTTCACCAGCCTGGTGCCGGCCCAGGGCGTCAAGCTGACCCCGCGCCACTACGCCTATCTCAAGATTTCCGAAGGCTGCAACCACCGCTGCACCTTCTGCATCATTCCCTCCATGCGCGGGGATCTGGTGAGCCGCCCCATCGGCGAAGTACTAGCCGAGGCCAAGCGCCTGAAAGAGGCCGGCGTGAAGGAGATCCTGGTGATCTCCCAGGACACCTCCGCCTACGGCGTGGACGTCAAGCACCGCACCGGTTTCTACGACGGCATGCCGGTCAAGACCAGCATGGTGGCCCTGTGCGAAGAGCTGGCCAAGCTCGGCATGTGGGTGCGCCTGCACTACGTCTACCCGTACCCGCACGTGGATGACGTCATCCCCCTGATGCGCGACGGCAAAATCCTCCCCTACCTCGACATCCCGCTGCAGCACGCCAGCCCGCGCATCCTCAAATTGATGAAGCGCCCCGGCTCCGTCGAGCGCACCCTGGAGCGCATCCAGAAGTGGCGCGAGATCTGCCCCGAGATCACCCTGCGCTCCACCTTCATCGTCGGCTTCCCCGGCGAGACCGAAGAAGAGTTCCAGATGCTGCTGGACTTCATCGACAAGGCGGAGCTGGACAGGGTTGGCTGCTTCAAATACAGCCCGGTCGAGGGGGCCAAGGCCAACGAGCTGCCGGATCCGGTGCCAGCCGAGGTGCAGGAAGAACGCTTCCAGCGCTTCATGGAGCTGCAACAGCAGGTCTCCATCCGCAAGCTGGCCCGTAAAGTGGGCAAAGAGATGCTGGTGCTGATCGACGAGGTGGACGAAGAGGGCGCCACCGGCCGCTCCGCCGCCGATGCCCCCGAGATCGACGGCCTGGTCTACCTGAACGGTGAAACCGGCCTCAAGCCCGGCGACATGGTCAAGGTCCGCATCGACGAAGCGGACGAGTACGACCTCTGGGCCAGCCTGGTGGAATAATCACGCCACTCCCCCTCAAAGCCAGTCGGTCTCACCGACTGGCTTTTTTAATGTCCGCCGCCCGTCAGGCTCTTGCATGCCCCCATGTCATCCCCTGTCC